>NZ_JBFOCN010000036.1:0-54533 GCF_040907815.1 Aeromonas sp. s6 | reverse complement strand
TCATCCAGGCGCGCCAAAAACTGGCTGACCAAGCCGTTCGACAGGTGTTCCAGCAGACCGCCACACTCTGGCATCAGCAGTGTCAGCACCCCACCTGGGCCGGCTTGCAGCTGCTGGCCGTGGACGGGGTGGTCTGGCGCACGCCCGATACTCCGGACAATGCCGGCGCCTTTGCCAAGTCGAAAACCGTCCAGGGGGAGACGCAATATCCCCAGGTCCGCATGTTGTGTCAGATGGAGCTGACCAGTCATCTGCTGACCCAGACAGTGATGGACTCCTGTGCGGTAAACGAGATGGTGTTGGCAGAGCAACTGATTGAAAAAACACCCGATAATAGCCTGACCCTGTTCGATAAGGGCTTCTACTCACTGGGGTTACTCCATGCCTGGCAACGCCAGGGCGTAGCGCGTCACTGGCTTATTCCGCTGAAAAAGGGGGCTCAATACGAGGTCATCCGCAAGCTGGGGCGGCAGGATGTGCTGGTACGCCTCAGTGCCAGTCCGCAGGCCAAGAAGAAGTGGAGCGAGTTGCCGGAGCAGTTCGAAGCCCGGCTGCTGACCCGGACGGTAAACGGCAAGGAGCGGCAGGTGCTGACCTCGCTCACCGACCCGCTGCGCTTCCCGGCCAGCGAGTTGATGGAGCTATACCAGAATCGCTGGGAAATCGAGCTGGGCTATCGGGAGATGAAACATAGCCTGCAACAGCACCGGCTGACGCTGCGCAGCAAGAAACCCGATGGAGTAAGGCAGGAGCTATGGGGCTTGGTATTGGCCTATAACCTACTGAGATATCAGATGGTTAGGATGGCGGCGAGCTTAAAGGGCTATACGGCCAGCCAGTTGAGCTTTCACATGGCATCGGTGTATCTGCTGCATGAACTCAGTTGCCTGCCGTTTGTGTCACCGGGCATGGTTCCAGGGCGTGTCGCTGAGTTGGACAAACAGGCAGAGCAGTTCAAGTTACCCGCCCGCCGAGAACGAAGTTACCCAAGGTGCATCAAAGCCAAACCACAGAAGTATGCGACGAGAAAACCTAGTAAAAACAATGCCAGTCAGGCTTAACTGACTGGCATTAGCCCAGGGGCGCTCTTTTTCATGACAGGGACAACCCCCGGGTCAGACGTGAACGAAGGACCAGACGGCGGGGATCAGGCTCAGCAGCGTCACCCCGGCCAGCAGCCGTTCGCGCCCGCTGAGCCGCTGTTCGGCGCCGAGCTGGCGACGGCTGTAGAGAAACAGCAGCAGACCCGGCCCGTAGAGCAGAAGCGACAGCAGCAGGTACTCCACCCCGGCGGCGTAGAGCAGCCAGAAACCATAACCGCTCGACACCAGCGCCACCACCCGCATCAGGCCGCGGCCCTGCCCCCCCTTGCCACTGAAGACCAGCTTGAGCAGGAAGAGGCCGATGAGCAGGTAGGGCACCAGGATCATGGAGGTGGAGATGAGCAGCAGGTTGGTATACCCCTTGCCAAGCAGCCATACCAGCAGCAAGCAGCCCTGCACGGTCAGGCTGGTGAGCCAGAGCGAGGCGATGGGGGTGCCGTTGCGGTTCTCGCGCCGGAAGATGGCCGGGAAGGCCCCGTGACGCGCCGCGCTGAACGGCACCTCGGCCGAGAAGAGGGTCCAGCTCACGTAGGAGGCGAGCACCGACACGATGAGGCCGGCGCTGATGAGCAGCTTGCCCCAGGAACCCGTCATCTGGGCCATCAATCCCGCCATGGAGGGGTTGGGCAGGGCCGCAAGCTCCGGGCGGCTCAATATTCCGAGCGCCAGCACCGAGATGAGTACATAGAGCAGCAGCGCCAGCACCACGCCGAGCACGGTGGCGGTGCCCACGTCCCGCTTGTTTCTCGCCCGGGCCGAGAGCACCGCTGCCCCTTCGATGCCGGTGAAGACCCAGAGGGTGATGAGCATGGTGTTGCGCACCTGCTCGGAGACCGGTACCGCCAGGGTGCTGCCCTCCTGATCCGCCGCAAAGGTGACCGGATCGAACCAGTAGCAGGCGAACAGGATGAACAGCAGCAGCGGCAGGCTCTTGGCCAGGGTCGCCACCAGATTGAACAGGGCCGCCTGCTGCACGCCTCGGGCCACCAGCAGGTGCACCGCCCAGAGGATGCAGGACTCGCCGACAAAAGCTGCCAATGTGTTGCCCTCGCCAAACCAGACCCGCTCCGGCGTGTCGACGAAGCTGCCCAGCGCCGCGAAGGCGATCACCAGATACCCCACCACGCCGATGGTGGCACAGAGCCAGTATCCCCAGGCGGAGAAGAACCCCACCAGCTCGCCAAAGCCGGCTCGGGCATAGCTGTAGATGCCGCCGTCGAGCTCGGGTTTGAGCCGCGACAGGTAAAGGAAGCTCATGGCCAGCGCCAGTATGCCGACCCCGGTGACGGCCCAGCCGATCAGCACGGCGCGGGCGCCCGCCACATCGGCCATGTTCTGGGGCAGGCTGAAGATGCCGGCCCCCACCATGGAGCTGAACACCAGCGCAGTGAGGGACCAGAGCCCGATCTTGCTCTCTTTCATGGGCGCTCCTTAACGCAGCCGGCTGGCCAGCGCCTCGATGTGTTCCGGACCGATGCCGCAGCAGCCGCCGATGAGGTTTGCCCCGGCTCTGCGCCAGCGCTCGGCCCAGCCGAGGTAATCCAGCGGCCCCAGATCGCCGCGGATCTCGTCCAGACCGTCATTGGCAGTCGCCTCCTTGGGCTGGGGCGGGAAGGCGTTGGCATAGGCGCCGAGGCGAACGTCGGTGCGCCCCTGAACCTGCAACGCGGCGACGGCCACCTTGAGCGCCCCTTCAATCACCTCGGGCTGGCAGCAGTTGAACAGGATGGCATCCACCCCGGCCGACGCCAACGCGGTCACGGCATCCGCCACCCGCTCACCGGAGCGCAGGGTGGGTTCGCTGCCCGGCGCTTCGTCTTCCAGAGTAAAGGAGACCCAGAACGGCTTGCCGTCCTCGGGCAGCAGGGCCTTGAGGGCCAGGGGCTCGGCGATGAGGCTCATGGTCTCCGCCAGCCAGAGATCCACATGGGGTGACAGGGCACGGATAAGCGGTGTCGCCAGCTCGCTCACCCGCTCGGCCTGATAGAGGTCCGCACGATAGGAGCCAAAGAGCGGCGGCAAGGAGCCGGCCACCTTGACGGCTCCCCCCTGTTCGTCGGCCACGTCTCGGGCCAGTTGCCCGGCCAGAGCTGCAAGTGCCTCCCCTTGGGCGGCAAAGCGCGCCTCGCCGATGTGGAAGGGCACCAGGGCATAGCTGTTGGTAGTGATCACCCGGGCACCGCTCGTCGCATAGGCCTGGTGTACCTCGCGCACCGTCTCGGGCGCTTCCATCAACGCCAGCGCCGACCACTCCGGTTGACGGAACGGCGCACCACGCCGCGCCAGTTCACGGCCCATACCGCCATCGAGTACCCACAAATCCTGCTTGTCCATCTCTGTCTCTCTGCGTCTCCCCGCCATGACGGGTGTTTATTGTGTGAAACCATATTAAGCCATCAAAACATCTAGACGGCTAGAAATCCCAAATATCATGACCCAAAGTAGAACAAGAGGCAATCGGGGGCTACGAACAAATCCGGGCAAGCTCAGGATGATGGCGGCAAAGGGAGATCTCCCCGGCACAGGCATCACCTGGGCAGGCACTGAAACGACAAGAGGCCACCCCGGGGGGTGGCCTCTTGTGAAACAGGGGATCAAGGCGGGCACAGCCGCCGATAACCAGGGGCTCAGCGCCCGGCCAGCACCCGCTTGGTCTGCTTGACCCAGTCGGAGACCCGGCCCTGCTGGGGATAGCCCTGCCAGATCTGCTCCCACTGGGCGGGGCTGAGGGGGCGGCCCAGCCGACGCTGCACCCCGGCATAGAGGTAGTCGTGGGCCGTGGTGCGTGCCTGGGCCGAGGTGAGGAACTTGGCAACAGGGTCGGTGAGACGCACGTCCCGCATGCCGAGCAGCGGATAGTCGCTGTGCACCGCCGCCAGCATGGTCTCGCGCATGGCGGATTCGATGTAACCCCGGGCAAACAGGGCGGTGACCGATTCAAGCGACCCTTGATCCGGGCCGTGATACTCCTCGTCGAACACCGGGCTGGGCTCTGCCACGGCGCTTTGCACCACCGCATCGGGATCCTGCTGCGGGACCACCACGGCAGGCTCGGGGGTAACGGGTTTGGCAGGCGTCACTGGCTTGCGCGGTGCGCTCTGGCTGCAGGCACCCAGTGCCAGGGCGAGCGCCACACAGGCCAGCGCACGGGAATGAGTCTTCATCTTCATGATTGCTAACGAACTCCTTTAGGATTCCTGAGCGGGCTTCTCATTGCTCGCAGGTTCTACCCGGGTGACCAGCAACTGGTCAATCTTGTAACTGTCGATGTCCACCACTTCGAACTTGTAACCGGCATATTTGACCGAGTCGGTGCGCTTGGGGATCTTGCGCAGCATGTACATGATGAAACCGGCGATGGTCTCGTAGTTTTGGTTTTCCGGGAACTCCTCGATGTCGAAGGCGCGCATCACGTCGGAGATGGGGGTAACCCCGTCCACCAGCCAGGAGTTCTCGTCCCGCTGGACGATCTGCTCTTCCACCACGTGGGTGGCCCACTCCCCCATGACGGTGCTCATCAGGTCGTTCATGGTGACGATGCCCACCACCAGGGCGTATTCGTTCATCACCACCGCAAAGTCGCCGCGATGGTTCTTGAAGTACTCCATCGCCTCGTAGAGGTTGAGGGTGTCGGGAATGATGATGACGTTCTGCACCAGGGAGCCGCTGTTGAGATCGATGCTCTGGCCGCTGATGACGCGGATCAGCAGCTCCTTGGCATCCACGAACCCCTTGATGCTGTCGAGGTTGTGGTCGCACACCAGGAACTTGTTGTGGGGGTGCTCGGCGATCTTCGCCTTGATGCTCTCCTCCCCCTCTTGCAGGGTGAAGTAGATGAGGCTCTCCCGCGCCGTCATGGCGGAAGTGACACCCAGAGACTGGAGCTCGAACACGTTCTCGATGAGCTGGTGCTCCTCGCGCTGAATGACACCGGCTTCGGCACCTGCATCCATCACCGCATAAATATCGTCGGAGGTGATCTCGTCGTTGCGCACCATGGAGATGCGCATCAGCCGGAACAGGCCGTTGGCCATGCCGTTGAACAGCCACACCAGCGGCATCAGCAAGGTGACGCACAGCATCATGGGACGCACCACCACCACGGCGATCCGCTCGGGCATGGTCATGGCAAGGCGCTTGGGCATCAGGTCCGCTATCAGGATGAACATGCCGGTGACGAAGACGAACGAGGCCGCAGAGCTAATCTGGCCGAGCCAGGGCCCCTGGTAGAAGCCGGCAATCAGCTCCCTGATGGCGGGATTGAGGGCGGATTCCCCCAGGATACCGCCGAGGATGGCGACGGTATTGAGGCCTATCTGCACCACGGTAAAGAAGTTGCCCGGCTGGGCCTGCAATGCCAGCACCTTCTCGGCGTGGCGGTTGCCCTCGTCGGCCATCACCTGCAACTTGATCTTGCGGGAGGCGGCAAGGGAGATCTCGGAGAGTGAGAAGAACACGCTGCCGGCGACCAGCAGCATCAGAAAGAACAAACTATCGGCAAAACTCATGATTAACCTATTGCGACAGCCGCCTTAGCACAAGACGGCAAACTGGGCCCGGGAAACCGGACCGTGACTCCATCCGGGACTCACACAGGGGCCATATTCTAGCAGAAAAGCGCCCGCTGGGTGGCGTTATCTTGAACTGCCGTGCCATGCAATGAAAAAGGCGCTCAAAGCGCCTTTTTATTCAATCAAGGCTGGATTCCCGTCGTGCAGCCGCGACGGGAGCTCCACCCAAGGCGCCCTATCAGCCCTTGCCCAGCAGATCGCTCAGGTCATCGGCCTTGGTGTGACGCACATCCTTGCCCTTGACGTAGTAGACGATGTACTCGCAGATGTGCTGGCAGCGATCACCGACCCGCTCGATGGCCCGTGCCGCCCACAAGACGTTCAGCACCTGCGGTATAGTGCGCGGATCTTCCATCATGTAGGTCATCAGCTCGCGGATGATGGACTCGTATTCGCGGTCCACCTTGTCATCTTCCTTGTAGACCGCCAGGGCTGCATCCAAATCCATGCGGGCGAAAGCGTCGAGCACGTCGTGGAGCATCTTGACGGTGCGACGCCCCATGTTCTCCAGCGACACCAGCGGCGGCTGCGGCTTGTTGGCGTTGTCGGTCAGCATGCGGGCAATCTTGTCCGCCACGTCGCCGATCCGCTCCAGATCCGTGATGGTCTTGATGATGGCCATCACCAGCCGCAGGTCGGACGCGGTGGGCTGACGCTTGGCGATGATGCGGGTGCACTCCTCGTCGATCGCCACTTCCATGGCGTTGACCTTGTGGTCGTTGGCCACGATCTTGCGCGCCGCATCCAGATCCTGGCCATGGATGGCGGCGATGGCGTCGGTGAGTTGCTTCTCCACCAGCCCCCCCATCACCAGTACCTGATTGCGCACGCTCTCAAGCTCGGCATTGAACTGACCGGAGATGTGTTTGTTGAGGTTCATATTGTCCATACCAGTAATCCTTGTTGCTCCGATTATGCCTTAGCCGTTGAACTGACTGCCAATCTGTTTGTTGATGCCCATCTTGTTCATCTCAATCACCCTTGTTGCACCAACATGCCTTAGCCGTTGAACTGACTGCCAATCTGCTTGTTGATGCTCATCTTGCTCATCTCAATCACCGGCATTCCTTAGCCGTAACGACCGGTAATGTAGTCTTCGGTCTTCTTCTTGGCCGGGGTGGTGAAGATAGTGTTGGTATTCGAGTACTCGATGAGTTCCCCCATGTACATGAACGCGGTCTGATCCGAGACCCGCGCCGCCTGCTGCATGTTGTGGGTCACGATCACCACGGTGAACTGGCTCTTGAGCTCGTTGATGAGCTCCTCGATGGTGAGGGTGGAGATGGGGTCCAGCGCCGAGGTCGGTTCATCGAGCAGCAGCACTTCCGGCTCGATGGCGATGGCACGGGCAATCACCAGACGCTGCTGCTGACCACCGGAGAGGCCGAAGGCGTTGTCGTGCAGACGATCCTTCACCTCCTCCCACAGGGCGGCACCGCGCAGGGAACGCTCGGCGGCCTCGTCCAGAGTACGGCGGTCGTTGATGCCCTGCAGGCGCAGGCCGTAGACCACGTTCTCGTAGATGGACTTGGGGAAGGGGTTGGGGCGCTGGAACACCATGCCCACCTGGCGGCGAAGGGCGGAGACATCCACGCTCTTGTCATAGATGTTGTGGCCGTGCAGCTGGATCTCCCCCTCGATGCGGCAGATCTCCACCAGATCGTTCATCCGGTTGATGCAGCGCAGCAAAGTGGACTTGCCGCAACCGGACGGGCCGATGAAGGCGGTGACCTGACCCTTGGGGATCTTCATGTTGACGTTGAACAGCGCCTGCTTGTTGCCGTAGTACAGGTTGAGATCCTTCACCTCCAGCGCAGTCTGCTCCGGGGTCAGGTTGAGCAGGTCGGTGGCGGTGTGCGGGGCCGAACTCGGTGTTACGTTGATCATCTGTTTACCTCAAATTCTCTTGGTGGCAGCGGGCAAACGTCTTGCCCGCTGCCGGAATATCTGGTTGGCAGGGAAGACCCCTGCCCGTCTCTGTAATGGCTGGATTAATGTTCCAGCGACCGGAATTTCTCGCGCAGGTGGTTACGAATACCGATCGCCGTCAGGTTGAGGCCGACGATCACCGTCACCAGCAGGAAGGAGGTGGCGTAGACCAGAGGACGCGCCGCCTCGACGTTCGGGCTCTGGAAGCCCACGTCATAGATGTGGAAGCCCAGGTGCATGAACTTGCGCTCCACGTGCAGGTACGGGAAGTTGCCGTCCATCGGCAACGTGGGAGCAAGCTTCACCACCCCCACCAGCATCAGCGGCGCCACCTCGCCCGCCGCACGGGCGATGGCCAGGATAAGGCCGGTCATGATGGCCGGGCTTGCCATGGGCAGCACGATGCGCCACAGGGTCTCGGCCTGGGTGGCACCCAGCGCCAGCGAACCCTGGCGAATGGTGCTCGGGATCCGGGCCAGCCCCTCTTCGGTGGAGACGATCACCACCGGCAGGGTCAGAATGGCCAGGGTCAGAGCAGACCAGATGACACCGGGGGAGCCGAAGGTCGGGCTCGGCAGCGCTTCCGGGTAGAAGAGGCGGTCGATGCTGCCCCCCAGGGTGTAGACGAAGAAGCCCAAACCAAACACGCCGTAGACGATGGAGGGCACCCCCGCCAGGTTGATCACCGCGATGCGGATGATTTTGGTCAGGCTGTTCTTGCCCGCGTACTCGTGCAGGTAGACTGCCGCCACCACCCCGAGCGGGGTCACGATGATGGCCATCAGGATCACCATGAAGACGGTGCCGAAGATGGCCGGGAAGACGCCGCCCTCGGTGTTCGCCTCCCGGGGGTCATCGGAGACGAACTTGCCAATCTGGTGGAACCAGTGACCCACCTTGGCCATCAGGCTCATGTCGTTGGGCCAGACCACATCCAGCACCCGGGACATGGGCATGGTCACCAGCTCGCCGCGCATGTCCTTGACAGTGATGCTGTCTCTGTCCGCCTGGGTACGCAGGGAGAAGAGCTCTTTCTCCAGCACCTGGTAACGGTCGTTGAGCGCCTGACGCTCGCTCGCCAGCTCGGCTTTAAGCTGATCGGTCAGCTTGTCATCCAGCTCGGCCTTGCGCTCTTTCAGGCGCAGGCGCTCCAGTTGGTAGTTGATGCTGCCGATGGCCCCTTTTTGCAGGTCGTTGGCTTGGCTTGAGAGGCCGTTGGCACGGGCCAGCACCCGCTGCAAGGCGGGATGCAGATCCGTGGTCAGCTCCTGGCCATCTTCCTTCACCGAGGTGATGTAACCATAGAAGTTGCCGTTGGTGGCGCGTTCCACCATGGCGAGCTCCGCCGGCTGGGTGCGCGATTTGATATCGGTCTCCAGCACCCAGCGAAAATCGAGGTCCACGAACTCCCGGTTGCCGGTCTTGACCAGATAACGGGTAATCTCTTCGCGATCCTCCCCTTCCAGCGCCTGGCCTGCGGCGCGCAGGCGCTCCACCGGCACCAGCTCCCGGTCGTTGATCTCGCCAATCAGGACGCTCTTGTTGCCGCTTGCATCTTCAAGTTGCCACTCATAGATGGGATGGGGCCAGAAATAGACCAGACCACGCCAGCCAATCAGCAACAACAGACCCAGTACGGCCACCAGACTCAGGCTGACGGCGCCCCCCGTCATCCAGATCCAGGGGGCCCCCGATTTAAACCACTTACCCATTGTCGATTCCTTAGTCCTTACAGAGAGCTGTACTTTTCACGCAACCGCTGGCGGACGAATTCAGCCAGGGTATTGAACAAGAAGGTGAACACAAACAGCACGAAGGCGGCGAGGAAGAGCACCCGGTAGTGGGAGCTGCCCACTTCCGATTCCGGCATCTCCACCGCGATGTTCGCCGCCAGGGTCCGCAGCCCCTGGAACATGGAAAAGTCCATGATGGGGGTGTTGCCGGTGGCCATCAGCACGATCATGGTCTCGCCCACAGCGCGGCCAAGGCCCATCATCACCGCCGAGAAGATGCCCGGGCTCGCGGTGAGGATCACCACCCGGCTCAGGGTCTGCCACGGGGTCGCCCCCAGCGCAAGCGAGCCCTGGGTCAGGTGCTTGGGCACCGAGAAGACCGCGTCTTCGGCGATGGAGAAGATGGTGGGGATGACCGCAAAGCCCATGGCGATACCGACCACCAGGGAGTTGCGCTGGTCAAACTTGATGCCCATGTCGTGGGTCAGCCAGATGCGCGAATCACCGTGCATGAAGGCGTTCTCGATGATGGGGCTCAAGGCGAAGGCGCCCCATCCGATGAACAGCAGCACAGGGATAAGCAGGATGGCGTGCCAGCCTTCCGGCAGCCAGGCGCGGCCGCGCTCCGGCAGATAGTTCCACACCAGGGCGGTGAGCAGCATGCCCATGGGCAGCAGGATCAGCAGCAGGATCACCCCGGGCAGGGCCCCTTCGATGATGGGCGCGAGCCACAGACCCGCCAGGAAGCCGAGGATGACGGTCGGCAGCGCCGCCATGATCTCCACCGTCGGCTTGACGTATTTGCGCAGCCCCGCCGACATGAAGTAGGCGGTATAGATGGCACCGGCGACACCCAGGGGCACCGCGAACACCATGGCATAGAAGGAGGCTTTCAAGGTACCAAACACCAGGGGCACCAGGCTCAGCTTGGCTTCGAAGTCGTTGCTGGCGGAGGTGGACTGCCACACGTACTGGGGCTCGGGATAGCCTTCATACCACACCTGTTGCCAGAGGGCAGACCAGGTTACCTCGGGGTGATCGTTCTCGACGTCAAAGACCTTGAAGTCATCCCCCTGCTGGGTCAACAGCAGGTTGTGGCGAGGAGAGATGGCAACAGCAGCCAGGTTGCCCCCGTCAACCTTCTCGCCAAGCAGCTTGGCTTCACCGGTGGCATGGAAGAAGTTGATGGTGCCGTCGCTGCCTGCGCTGATGAAGCCCTTGCGAAAGTGCTCGGGGGTCAGCAGGGCGACCGGCGCATCGCCCTTGAAGTCACGGATCTGGGTGAACTGGCGCTTGCCATCCTTTGCCACCTCGAACCACTGGGAGATGACGCCGTTGTCGTTGCCCACCAGCAGGGAGGACGCACCGGAGAGCAGTGCCACCTGGGTCACGCTGGCATTGGGGGCGTTGATCTCCATGACATTGCGCAGGGAGATGTCGCTCAGGTTGTGGATGTCATAGACCGACAGGCGGTTGCCCTCGCGCACGAACAACAGGCGCAGGTTCGGGGTCAGCAGCATCTGGTCAACATGGCGTGGCAGGGACGGAATGGTGTAGGTCTGGTTGCTCCACTCGATTTCGCCGGAGAGGAAATTCTCCTCACCGCTCATCACCATCAGCACACCACGACCATCTTCGGTCACGGCCGCGGTCGCCATTTTGTCCTTGGTCGCCTCGAAGACCATGCGCGTCAGCGCCTTGCCCTGGGGATCGATCACCACAGGGGTCTCGCCGAAGGGATATTGCAGGCTGGGCTCGATGACGCGCACGTCATTGGGATAGGAGATCTTGAAATAGGGTTGCACCACCTGGGCCTTGCCGTCGGCAAACCCATAGGCGATGAGTTTCTGGCCCGGCGCAGGCGGCGCGACCGCCGTGATCTCGCCGTCCACCTGCGCCTCACCAATCACCTGTCCGGTCTTGATCTTGCCATCCGGTTGCACGGCAAAGAATTTGACCTTCCCCTGGTCGCTGAAGCGGTAACCTATCTCGTTTTGCTCCTCGACCCCGAGCCAGGCGGTCTTGCCCTTGATGGGCAGGGTGAAGGAAGCGGTGCTCTCCATGCTGGCGCCATTGAAGATGGGCTTCACCACATAAAGCAGGTAGAAGAAGATGAGCAGCAGCGCCACCAGCACCAGGGCTCCCCCTGTGGTGACGCCATATTTGGCCAATTTATCCTTGATCCGGCGTTTTCGACTGCCCGCCATGACCAGATTTAACGATTCCGATGACATGCAAGACCTCAATGTGAGCTAGGCTTGGCGGCATTATATGGCGGATGCATGACAGTTTTGTTACATCAACAGCGGCAAAGAGCGCAGGCTCCATCGGGGGGGTGGCAGTTGATATTCGGTGGGAAGCAGGCAGCCGGTCTGGCAGTGAAATAAAAGCAAACGGGGCCATCAGGCCCCGCTGTCATCTTGAGGAAGCGCCTCTTTCGCGGCGAGTCTGGCCGCCTTCTTCTCGGCGCGGCGCCGTTTGAAGAAATCCGACAGCTGGGCCGAGCAGGCGTCGGCGAGCACCTCCCCCGTCAGTACCACCTGGTGGTTGTGGCGGGGATCCAGCAGGATGTCGAACACAGACCCTGCCGCCCCCGTCTTCAAATCCCGGGCACCATAGACCACCCGCTTGACCCGGCTGTGGATGAGGGCGCCGGCACACATGCAACAGGGCTCCAGCGTCACATAGAGGGTGGTGTCGAGCAGGCGATAGTTTTCAAGCTGCTTGCCCGCTTCCCGAAGCGCCATCACCTCGGCATGGGCGCAGGCGTCGTGCTCGCTGATGGAGCGATTCCACCCCTCTGCCACTATCTTGTCCCCCAGCACCAGCACGGCGCCTACCGGGATCTCGCCTATCCCCTCTGCCCTGGCTGCCAGGGCCATGGCATGGCGCATCCAGCGTTCGTCCTCCTCGCGCTGGCTGATCTGTGCTGCAACTTCAGATGGTTTCACGCCCTGATCCTCTCGTCGATATGATGTCGGCTTGCCTGGCCCCTGCACGGCATCGGCCGCGTACTCCCGGATTGCTGCGTCCCGGCCCTGGGCACACCGGGCCCCTTCCCCCTCGCGCTGGCCGGTAGCCGGTAGCCCACGGCAGAAGATGCTGTCAATGAAAGAGAGGCCAAAGGCCCCGGCGACATAAGAACGCCCCGAGTCGGGTGTTCGCCACCCTGTGCCCGCCTAAGGGGGCGGCGATTATGCCAAAACTCCGGCCAGGGCCCAAGTTGCATCTTGGCTGAACAATAAAGAAGCAGTCGGCATCTCCCTGATAAAAAAGGAGTTGCGCCCGCCAAATCATCCGATTAGACTTCCTTCCCGTCAGCCGAGCTGACTCCGTCGGTGTGTAGCGCAGCCAGGTAGCGCATCTGCATGGGGTGTAGAGGGTCGGAGGTTCGAATCCTCTCACACCGACCAAATTCCCCGAAATAGCCCAGTCAAACGACTGGGCTATTTTTTTGCCTGCACGCCCGACGCTTGCCTCTTTTCCTCTCACCTCCCCCGTTCATCGGGTCGCCGCTTTTTATTGGCATGAATTTTATACAGAACCACTTGAAGCTTTCATAAAGTGCCGCTAGGATACGCAACTTTTCCGCCGGCCATAAAAACAGGGAGGTGGACACTAGGGTGATGGAATCACCGACCGGCTTGCAATCAATGAGGCAAGCATCCATGACCCAAGCTGTTGACTCCCAGCCCGTTCAGCCCCTGATCTCCCCCACGCCCTCCGAGCTCGATTCCGCAGAGCACGGGTTTGGCAGTTCAGTGCACCTCGATGTGATCGATCTCGCCGCCCCGGATGAAGATTACTGAGACGAGCCCGTGCCATAGTGCGGTTCAAGACGCCGGTTTTGCTGTCCGGCACCGCCCTTGACCCAGGCCAACAGACCGCCACCGCAAATAACGACAAAATGCTAGTTTTTCTTCAAAAATCAGTTTAATTGACCATCTCCTGCGTTCCAACCTCCCTCTCCTTCATGGACACGCCTTGATACAAACCTACGTTATTGCTCGTCATTTCCCTCTCTCCTGTTCGCCTTCGCCATTTTGACTCAATTTGACATTTTAGTTTTAAACGCCAGTTCACTACCCGGTTACTTCATAGCCCCCATGCAGTCTGGATTGAACGAAGGCATTTCATACAGCTGTTTTTGCAAAGCTTGGAGTAATGTCGGGATTTGTTTTTGCATTTGTAATTTTATTACGTAATTAGTTACATTTTTAACCCATCCCCTCTACCGAAATCCTCCCCCCTGCCGCCCCGGCGACCCAAGAGCATAACCATCTGCAAAGAGCTTTTACACTAATCACATAAATCCATTTAAAACAGCATCTTAACTATCATCAAAAAACACCCGTTTTAAAAATCAAGTTGACGAATCCGCCATTCTTTTGCACCTTATGAATCGTGTTGCCCCGCTGTTACGGGGAGTTTGAAAGAAAGGGATATAGACGTTAGTCGTAGTTAATAAATTCAAAATGTAACTTTTGGAGGAGTACCCACTATGTCGGCACCGGCCCAGACCATCAGCAGCACCCGCCTGCGCATTCAAGGCGAGATGCTTCCCGATTACGCGCAGATCCTGACGCCGGATGCGGTGGCCCTGGTGTCCGAACTGGTGGAACGTTTCGCTCCCCAACGCAACGAGCTGCTGAAGCAGCGAGTCGCACGCCAGGCCCGTATCGATGGCGGCGAGTTGCCGGACTTCCTGCCAGAGACCGCCCATATTCGCGATGGTGACTGGACGGTGCGCGGCATTCCCGCCGATCTGCAGGACCGCCGTGTGGAGATCACCGGCCCGGTCGAGCGCAAAATGGTGATCAATGCCCTCAACGCCAACGTCAAGGTCTTCATGGCCGACTTCGAGGACTCCCTGGCCCCGGCCTGGAACAAGGTGATCGAGGGCCAGATCAACCTGCGCGATGCGGTCAACGGCACCATTGCCTACCAGAGCCCGGAGGGGAAGGCCTATACCCTGAATCCCAACCCGGCCGTGCTCATCTGCCGGGTGCGCGGTCTGCATCTGCCGGAGAAGCACGTCACCTTTGATGGTGCCCCCATTCCCGGCGGCCTGTTCGACTTCGCCCTCTATTTCCTGCACAACCACAAGGCGTTGCTGGCCAAGGGCTCCGGTCCCTACTTCTACGTACCCAAGCTGCAGAGCCATCTGGAAGGGCGCTGGTGGAGCGAGGTGTTCGCCTGGACCGAAGACAGGTTTGGTCTGCCCCGCGGTACCATCAAGGCCACCGTGCTCATCGAAACCCTGCCGGCGGTATTCGAGATGGACGAGCTGCTCTATCAGATGAAGGATCACATCGTCGCCCTCAACTGCGGCCGCTGGGATTACATCTTCAGCTATATCAAGACCTTGAAGAACCACTCCGATCGCGTCCTGCCGGATCGTCAGGTGGTGACCATGGACAAGCCGTTCCTCTCTGCCTACTCGCGACTCCTTATCAAGACCTGCCACAAACGCGGCGCGCTGGCGATGGGGGGCATGGCCGCCTTTATTCCGGCCAAGGACGCGGCAGTCAACGAACAGGTGTTTGCCAAGGTGCACGCGGACAAGCAGCGCGAGGCCGACAACGGCCACGATGGCACCTGGGTCGCCCACCCCGGTCTGGCCGATACCGCCATGGCGGTGTTCAACGCCACCATTCCGGCGGGTGCCCAGAACCAGATCGGCGTGCTGCGCGAGCAGGATGCCCCCATCACGGCCGCCGACCTGCTGGCCCCCTGTGAGGGTGATCGCACCGAGGCGGGCATGCGCACCAATATCCGCGTCGCCCTGCAATACCTGGAAGCCTGGATCAACGGCAATGGCTGCGTGCCCATCTACGGACTGATGGAAGATGCCGCCACCGCCGAGATCTCCCGCACCTCCATCTGGCAGTGGATCCGCCACGGCAAGACCCTCTCCAACGGTCAGGCAGTGACCAAGGCGCTGTTCCGCCAGATGCTGGCCGAGGAGCAGGAGGTGGTCAGAGGCGAAGTGGGCGAGGCCCGCTGGCAATCTGGCCGTTTCGCCGAGGCAAGCGCCCTGATGGACGAGATCACCTGCGCCGACACACTCATCGATTTTCTGACGCTGCCCGGCTACGAGCGGCTGTGAGACCCGGGCCGGTAACGGCCCCCATAACAAGTCAATGGAAACGTGAAATCAATGAAAGAGGGAACTGATATGGCACTGACCCGTGAGCAACAGATCCAGGCTATCGAGAAAGACTGGGCAGAAAACCCCCGCTGGAAAGGGATCAAGCGCGGCTACAGCGCCGAGGACGTGGTGAACCTGCGTGGCAGCCTGCAGCCGGCACACACTCTGGCCCAACGCGGCGCCGACAAACTGTGGGAGCTGATCCACGGCGGCGCCAAGAAAGGCTATGTAAACTGCCTCGGCGCCCTGACCGGCGGCCAGGCGGTGCAGCAGGCCAAGGCCGGCATCGAAGCCATCTATCTCTCCGGCTGGCAGGTGGCGGCGGACAACAACCTCTCCTCCACCATGTACCCGGATCAGTCCCTCTACCCGGCCAACTCCGTCCCCTCCGTGGTAGAGCGCATCAACAACTCCTTCGCCCGGGCAGACCAGATCCAGTGGGCCAACAAAGTTGGACCAGAGGACAAGGGCTTCATCGACTACTTCCTGCCCATCGTGGCGGATGCGGAAGCCGGTTTCGGCGGCGTGCTGAACGCCTTCGAGCTGATGAAGGGGATGATTGAAGCGGGCGCCGCCGGCGTGCACTTCGAAGATCAGCTCGCGTCCGTGAAAAAGTGCGGCCACATGGGCGGCAAGGTACTGGTCCCGAGCCAGGAAGCGGTGCAAAAGCTCATCGCAGCCCGTCTGGCAGCCGACGTCTGCGGCACCACCACCCTGGTGATCGCCCGTACCGACGCCAACGCGGCAGATCTGCTGACCACGGATGCCGACCCCTACGATGCCGGCTTCCTGACCGGTGAGCGCACCAGCGAGGGCTTCTACAAGGTGCAGGCCGGCATCGAGCAGGCCATCTCCCGCGGCCTGGCCTACGCCCCTTACGCCGACATGGTGTGGTGCGAGACCGCCAAGCCCGATCTGGACGAGGCGCGCAAATTTGCCGAGGCCATCAAGGCCCAGTACCCGGACAAGATCCTGGCCTACAACTGCTCCCCGAGCTTCAACTGGAAGAAGAACCTGGACGATGCCACCATCGCCCGCTTCCAGCAAGAGCTCTCCGACATGGGCTACAAGTACCAGTTCATCACCCTGGCGGGTATCCACAACATGTGGTTCCACATGTACGAGCTGGCCTACCAGTACGCCCGTGGCGAGGGAATGAAGCACTATGTCGAGATGGTGCAGCAGCCGGAATTTGCCGCTGCCGAGCGGGGCTACACCTTCGTGGCACACCAGCAGGAAGTGGGTACCGGTTACTTCGACAAGGTGACCACCGTCATTCAGGGCGGCCAGTCCTCGGTGACCGCCCTGACCGGCTCGACCGAAGAAGATCAGTTCCACTGATAGCTGTGTAATGCTCGCAAACAAACCCCGGCCAAGTCCCGGGGTTTGTCGTTATGGGGCTTAGAACCTATCCCAGTAGGCGTAATCGTTGAAGGCAGTTTGAACACGGACAGCGCGCAGAAACCGGAGCGTACTGTAGTACGTGAAGATTTCGAGCACTGCCCAGGTTCAAAATGGCGAATAAGATAGCCTAATGGGATAGGTTTTCAGAGCTCGAGGATCTCTTTGACAAAGGGAATGGTCAGCTTGCGCTTGGCACGGAAGGAGGCGTTGTCGAGACGATTGAGGGTGGCAAGCAGGGTGCGCATGTCGCGGGAGAGGCGGTTGAGCAGGAAACGGCCCACGTCGATGGGCAGCTTGAAACCCCGCAGCTCGGCGCGCAGTTGCAGGGCGCTGAGTTTGCCCTCGTCGTCCAGCTCGTCGAGGTGGAAGCTCACTCCCCAGTCGAGACGGGACGCGAGATCCGGCAGTTGCAGCCCCAGCTTGCGTGGCGCGCTGCAGCCGGTAACGATTAGCGTCCCCTCCCCCTTCTCCTTCCAGCGATTGTAGAAGTCGAACAGGGCCCGCTCCCACAGGGCGTTGCCGGCGATCGCCTCCAGGCTGTCGAGACAGACCAGGGGCAGGCTCTCCAAGGCATCGAGCATGCTGGGGTCAAGCTGTTCGAATTGATCGAGGGAGAGATAGGCCGCCGCCGCGTCGCGGGCGTTGACCTCGGCGCAGGTGGCATGGAGCAGATGGGAGCGGCCCGACCCCTTGGCTCCCCAGAAATAGAGGAAGGGCGAGCCCTGACCGATGGCCGCATTCTTGAGGGCGGTGATCAGATGGGCGTTGTTGCCGGGATAAAAACTGACGAAGGTTTCATCATCCGGTAGTTGTACGGCTAAAGACAGTTGGGCCGGTTGCTTCACTCGTTGGGCTTTGACTGTGATATTTGCGGGCAAGTGTATCACCAGCGGGGCAGATAGAGAACCGCCCGGACCATGCCGGGCGGTCAGGATCCTTCCCCGGGATCAGGGCTGCGACCATTGATAGCGCAGGCCGCTCTCGTTGTCTTCCACCTGATGCAGGCGGCTCTCCAGTTGCAACCCCCTCACCAGCTCGGCCTTGTCCCCCTGCAGCGAGAGGTTGAAGGTCACCTTGTCCCCTTCCAGCTTGCCAATAGCCACCTTGGTGACACTGGCCATCCCCTGCAGCAGCTTCTGGATCTGGATCATGCCATCGATATCGGACAGCCCCTCCACCACCAGGGTCTGGCTGGAGGCGACACCGGAGAGACGGGTACCGTACTGCTGCACCAGCCAACCGGCCAGGGCATCGGCAAAGCCCTTTGCCACCTCGGCCTGGGTACCTGAACCCGAGCCCTTGGTCAGCTCGGTCAGCTCTCCTGCCTGCGCCCCCGGCTTGGACCCATAAAGACCCCAGTCGATGCTCCAGGCCTCCCCCTCCGGGCTCAGTTTGCCGAGCACCACCATTTCGGCGCCGTAACGCTGGCTCGCCTTGAGCACGGGATCAGCAAAGCGGCCCCAGACATCGGTCGCATTGACCGCCATGTTGTCATCCAAATCCATCAGCGGGAGACTGACCGGCAGCCCCATGGCCTGGGTCTGGGCACGCAGCGCCTCGGACCAGCCATCGCCGGACTGATCCGGCAGAATGCGCCGCTCGCCTTCGTCGACCACCAGCCAGATGGCGACCTGCGGCCGCACCGGGCCAAGCAGGGCAAACTTGCTCTGGCCGACCAGGGCGTTAACCTTGGCCACATTGAAATCCACCTTGAGAAACTTGACCGAGCCGATGTCCTGATAGCTGTATTGCTGCACGTAATCCGCCGGCGCCGCCAGGGCCTTCACCACATCCGGCTGGGTGAGGATATCGCGCTTGCCCGTCACCTTGACGAGCACATCCCCCAGCGCCTGGGACTGGGCGGCCGTCATGTCGCCACTGGTGGGAGCCTTGCCCTGATAGAGGTCGGTTACCTGGGCGGCCGATACCACGAGAGGCAGACAGCAGCAGAGGAGAGTCGCTAAGCGTTTCAGCATAAAGAAGATTCTCGAAATGGGGGATGGTGCTTATGGTAGCGGCAAGGCGCGCATGGCAGCAAGCAAAGGGGGGGAGAAACAGCGGAGCCGGCAGGGTGCCGGCTCCGTTTGCGCGCCTTGGGCGCGGCGATGGGGTGATGCTTACTTGGTGCCGAAGATCTTGTCGCCGGCATCACCCAAGCCCGGGACGATATAGCCCTTCTCGTTCAGCCCCTGGTCGATGGAGGCACAGAACAGCTCCACGTCCGGGTGAGCGGCTTCCAGCGCCTTGATGCCTTCCGGCGCTGCAACCAGCACCAGCACCTTGATGGACTGGCAACCTTTCTTCTTGAGCAGATCGATGGTGGCGATCATGGAGCCGCCGGTGGCCAGCATGGGGTCGATGACCAGGGCCAGACGCTCTTCGATGTTGCTGACGATCTTCTCGAAGTAGGGGACAGGCTGCAGGGTCTCTTCATCGCGATAGATACCGACCACGCTGACGCGGGCGCTCGGCATGTGCTCCAGCACGCCATCCATCATGCCAAGACCGGCGCGCAGGATAGGCACGACGGTGACCTTCTTGCCCTTGATCTGGTCTACTTCCACAGGGCCGTTCCAGCCATCGATGGTCACTTTTTCGGTTTCGAAGTCAGAGGTCGCTTCGTAGGTCAACAAACTGCCCACCTCCTTGGCCAGTTCACGGAAACGCTTGGTGCTGATGTCGCCTTCGCGCATCAGGCCGATCTTGTGCTTGACCAGGGGGTGTTTGACTTCAACGACTTTCATTATTATCTCCTCTAACCGGCGCCAAAAAAATCGCGGAATCATACAACAAAAGCCACTGCTTGTAGAGCTTTTCGATTCAAAAACGCGCAAACGATTTTCTTTCTGGTTTTTCGTGCCCGCTGGTAGAATACGCCCCGAATTTTACCCTCCACTTCTTTATATGACGGGGAATACGCGTGACTGACAAAACCTCACTGAGCTACAAGGATGCTGGCGTAGATATCGATGCCGGCAATGCACTGGTTGAACGTATCAAGGGCGTGTCAAAACGCACTCGTCGTCCTGAAGTCCTTGGTGGTCTTGGCGGCTTTGGGGCCCTGTGTCAAATCCCTGCTGGCTACAAGGAACCGGTACTGGTCTCCGGTACCGACGGGGTGGGCACCAAGCTGCGTCTGGCCATCGACCTGAAGAAGCACGACACCGTGGGGATCGACTTGGTCGCCATGTGCGTCAATGACCTCATCGTGCAGGGCGCCGAGCCCCTCTTCTTCCTCGACTACTATGCCACCGGCAAACTGGACGTGGACACTGCCGCTGCCGTGGTCACCGGCATCGGCGCCGGCTGCGAACAGTCCGGCTGTGCCCTGGTCGGCGGTGAAACTGCCGAAATGCCTGGCATGTATGAAGGGGAAGATTACGACATCGCCGGTTTCTGCGTCGGCGTGGTGGAAAAGAGCGAGATCATCGACGGTAGCAAAGTTGGCGAAGGGGATGCCCTGATCGCCCTGGCCGCCAGCGGTCCCCACTCCAACGGCTTCTCCCTCATTCGCAAGATCCTGGAAGTCTCCAAGGCCGACGTGCAGCAGCCGCTGGGTGACACCACCCTGGCCAACGCCCTGCTGGAGCCGACCCGCATCTACGTGAAGCCCGTGCTCAAGCTCATCAAGGAGTGCGAGATCCACGCCCTGTCCCACATCACCGGCGGCGGCTTCTGGGAGAACATCCCGCGCGTGCTGCCCGCCAACACCCAGGCGGTCATCGACGAGCAGAGCTGGCAGTGGCCGGCGGTGTTCAGCTGGCTGCAACAGGCAGGCAACGTCACCCGCCACGAGATGTATCGCACCTTCAACTGCGGCGTCGGCATGATCATCGCCCTGCCGGCGGATCAGCTGGACAAGGCACTGGCCCTGCTCAAGGCCGAAGGCGAGAACGCCTGGCACATCGGCCACATCGCCAAGGCGGCCGATGGTGAGGAGCAGGTCATCATTCAATGAATGATCGGATCAACGGCCAGATGACCTCCCCTATGAAACGCATCCTCGTCCTCATCTCAGGCAGCGGCAGCAACCTGCAGGCCATCCTCGATGGCTGTGCCGGCGGCAAGATTGCCGGTCAGGTGGTCGGCGTCATCAGCAACAAGGCTGATGCCTATGGCCTGGTGCGTGCCAGGGAAGCCGGGGTGGCAACCGCCATCCTGGCCCAGCAGCAGTTCGCCAGCCGGGAGGAGTATGATGCCGCCCTGCTGGCCCTGATGGCGGATTATCAACCGGATCTGGTTGTGCTGGCCGGCTTTATGCGGATCCTGAGCGCCGACCTCGTGCGCCACTTCGCGGGGAGGATGATCAACATCCACCCCTCGTTGCTGCCGAAATACCAGGGTCTGCACACCCACCAGCGCGCCATCGAGGCCGGTGATGACGAGCACGGCGCCAGCGTCCACTTCGTCACCGAAGAGCTCGACGGCGGCCCGGTGATCCTCCAGGCACGGGTCCCCATCTTCGAAGGGGACAGTGCCGACGAGGTCGCCGCCCGGGTCCAGGTGCAGGAGCACAGCATCTACCCCCTGGTGGTGCAGTGGTTCTGTGAAGGGCGCTTGCAGATGCGAGAAGGGTCTGCCTTCCTCGATGGCAAGCAGCTTGGCCTGGCAGGCTATGCCAGCGAGTAACCGCTAGCAGCAGTAAGACACAACAAGGGAGGCTCAGGCCTCCCTTGTCATTTCCATCGACCAGCGCAATGCCTGTCATCACATCCGATGACGCCGCTGCGCGGCTAATCGGCCCTACACCGGATTGTCGATATCGATAAAGGTGACCTCCAACCCGTGCACGGTGGCGAGCCACTCTCCCAGCGCCTTGACGCCGTAACGTTCGGTGGCGTGGTGGCCTGCGGCGTAGAAGTGCATGCCCATCTCGCGGGCGGTGTGGATGGTCTGCTCGGAGGCTTCGCCGGAGATGAAGGCATCGATGCCCTGCTCCGCCGCCTGGCTGATGTAGCTCTGACCACCGCCGGTGCACCAGGCCACGGAGCGGATGAGCTCGGGACCACTGTCACCACAATGAAGCGGCTCGCGACCGAGACGCTCGGCAATCAGCTTGGCAAAATCGCTGCCGCTCATGGGCTCCTCCAGCTTGCCCACCATGGCGACGCTCTTGCTGTTCCAGGGTTCGAGGCCGCGACGCACCTTGATGCCAAGCAGCCTGGCAAGCTGGGCGTTGTTGCCCACCTCCGGGTGCACGTCCAGCGGCAGGTGATAGGCAAACAGGTTGATGTCGTGGGTCAGCAGAGTCTTGATGCGGCGCTGTTTCATGCCGGTGATCTGGGCCGGCTCGCCGCTCCAGAAGTAGCCGTGATGAACTAGGATGGCATCGGCCCCGGCGGCCACGGCGGCATCGATGAGGGCCTGGCTGGCGGTGACGCCGGTCACCACCTTGCGAATGCGCTCGCGCCCCTCCACCTGCAGGCCGTTGGGGCAGTAATCCTTGATGGCATGGGGTTCGAGCAGGTGGTTGAGCAGGCTTTCCAGTTTACGATGAGAGATCATGGGGGTCTCCTAGCTGGGCTCCCCACGCACTGTGCGGGGAGCCGGATTCCGATCGTCAGGGCCCATGATAATCGAGCCGGACCGGCAAGGCCATGCGCCTGTCAGGCCTAGGCGGGCAGCTCGATGCCGGCGTCACGCATCTGGGCCAGCTTGTAGCGCAGGGTGCGCGGGCTGATGCCGAGCTTGTCGGCCACCGCTTTGCGACTGCCGTTGCACTCCTGCAGGGTGTCCAGAATGATCTGGTGCTCCTGCTGCTTGAGTTCGCCGCCAAGCCCCTCCCCTGACAGCCGCTCGAGCGGGCGCACCAGGGTCTCGTCCGTCTCTTCCAGGATCAGGTGCTCACAGTCGATGAGGCCGTCTGGGCAGAGGATCAGGGCACGCTGCACCACGTTGTCGAGCTCGCGCACGTTGCCGGGCCAGGGGTGAGCCATCAGACGCTCTCGGGCGCCCTCTGCAAGCTGCGGCGTCGGCAGCCCCATCTGGCTGGCATGCAGCGCCAGCAGATGCTCCGCCAGGGGAAGAATGTCCCCCGGGCGCTCCCAGAGCGCCGTCCAGCGCAGGGGGAAGACGTTGAGGCGATAGTAGAGATCCTCGCGGAACAACCCGTCCTGCACCGCTTTTTTCAGATCCCGGTTGCTGGTGGCAATGACCCGCACATCGAGGGGGATCATCTTGCGGCTGCCGAGCCGCTCCACCTCTTTCTCCTGCAAGACCCGCAGCAGCTTGGCCTGCAACCCCAGATCCATCTCGGTGATCTCGTCGAGCAGCAGGGTTCCTCCCTGAGCCTGCTCGAACTTGCCAGGGCACCCCTGCACCGCACCGGTGAAGGCGCCCTTCTCGTAGCCAAACAGGGTCGCTTCCAGCATGTTCTCCGGAATGGCGGCGCAGTTGATGGCGACGAAGGCCTGCTCTGCCCGGCTGGAGTGGTCGTGAATGTAGCGAGCCAGCACCTCCTTGCCTGTCCCGCTCGGGCCGGTCACCATGACGGTGGCTTCGCTTCTCGCCACCCGGGTCGCCAGCTGGAACAGCTCCGCAGTCCTGGGGTCCCCGTACACCACGGCACGCTTCTCCACCTTCTGGGCCGGCACATAACGGCTGACCTGGTTGAGCAGCACCTCGGGGGAGAAGGGCTTGGCCAGATAGTCGATCGCCCCCTCGCGCATGGCGCGCACCGCCCCGTCGATGTTGGCGTAGGCAGTCATCAGGAGCACCGGCACCTGGGGATATTGCTGGCGAATGTTGGCGAGCAGGGTCAGACCATCCATGCCCCCCATCTGGATGTCGGAGATCACCATGTCAAAGCGCTGACGGGACAGGGCAAGCAGGGCCCGCTCGCCGCTGTCCACCTCGCGGCACTCATAGCCACCGAGCAGCAGGGTATCCACCAGCGCCTCGCGCAGGCCGTTGTCATCTTCCACCACCAGAATGCGAGCCTGGGTCATGCCACACCTCCTACAACCAACATGGCCTTGTCGAGAATCATCTTCACCGGCGCTCCGGCTTTTGCGTGGCTCATGCCACGCCCCCCAACTGAACCTGTTGCTGATGCAGGGGGAAGGACAGGGTAAAACAGGTGCCCTCGCCAGGGACCGAGGCCACGCTCACCTCCCCCTGATGGGCTCGTACCACCGACTGCACCACCGCAAGACCGAGGCCCGTCCCCTGGGATCGGGTGGTAAAGAAGGGTTCGAAGATCTGGTTGAGCAGGGAGGGGGCCATCCCCTTACCGTTGTCGATGACCCGCATCTCCACCCGGTTGCCGCTGCGCACAGCGCTCACCAGGAGCGAATCGGCGCCGGCCTGCCGGGCATTGGCGATGAGGTTGTTGATGGCCCCCGCCAGGGCACTGCTGTTGGCAAGCAGACAGAGATCGGGCTCAGGGGCCTCCAGATGCAAGGCGCAGCCCTGCTGCTGGCAGAAGGCTTCGGCCCCCGCCTGCACTTCCGCCAGCAAGCCCTGCACCGAGAGGGGCGCCACCACCTGGTTGTCGCCATTGCGGGCAAACAGCAGGATGTCGTTGATCTGCTTCTCGAGATCCTGCAGGCGCGCCATCAATTTTTGCTGGAACTGGCTGCGGGATTCAGGCTTGAGGGTGCGGTTGGCCAGGTTGGCCGCATAGAGCATGGCGGAGGAGAGCGGGGTGCGGATCTGGTGCGCCAGAGAAGCCGCCATATTGCCAAGGGCGGAGAGACGCTTCATGTGGTTGACCCTGTCCTGCAACTGGCGGGTCTCGGTCAAGTCGGTAATGAACACCAGTTGGCCCGGCTGATCCGGCAGCGGCTGAGTCGACAGCTGGACCCGGCGGCCGTCGCGCAAGGAGATCTCGTGACCGTCATCCTCACGGGGTTCGAAGCAGCGGACGATGATCTGGCGCCAGGAAAGGCCTTCCAGTGGCTCTCCCAGCAGCGCCAGGGCGGCAGGGTTTGCGCGGGTGATCAGCCCCTCGCCATCGAGCAGCAGCACGCCGGTCGGCAGCGCCGTGAAGATGGCGTAAAGCTGACTCACTTCATGTGACTGGAGGGGGGCATCCTGCTGCAAGATTGTCATAAAGCTGACCTCAAACTGGCGATTGAGTCAGCTTATTCAATTTCCATGCCAGCAAAATAGGCGTTATTTATCAATGTATTGGATCAATGCGTCAAAGCATTGACCTCAATTGTCCTTGCTCATGCCGTACTTCTTCATCTTCTCCACCAGGGTGGTGCGGCGCATGCTGAGCAGGTCGGCGGCGCGGGCCACCACCCCGTCCTGGGACTCCAGGGCCTGGCGGATCAGCTCCACCTCGAGGTCGGCCAGCATCTCCTTGAGGTTGACCCCTTCCTGGGGCAACTGCATGGGCAGGGGTATGGCGATGCCGGGATCCAGCTCTGGTGGGGACTGGAACACGGCAGCCAGGGCGTCCCGCTCGTCCATCTCGGTGAGCCGCTCATCTCGTGGCTCGCAGGGCAGCAGGCGATAGCGGCCGGGCAGATCCGCCACATCGACGATCTGGTTCGGATAGAGGATGAGCAGGCGCTCGATGAGGTTGGACAGCTCGCGCACGTTGCCGGGCCAGGCGTACTGCATCAGGGACTCCATGGCGCGCTGGGTCAGACGGATGATCCCCTTGTGCTGTTCGGCATGGCGATTGAGCAGCTCCTGCAGCAGCAGCGGGATGTCGTCGGCCCGATCCCGCAGGGGGGGGGTCTCGATGGGAAACACATTGAGGCGGTAGTAGAGATCTTCGCGAAACGCCTGGGTGC
Source organism: Aeromonas sp. s6 (assembly GCF_040907815.1). NCBI lineage: Bacteria > Pseudomonadati > Pseudomonadota > Gammaproteobacteria > Aeromonadales > Aeromonadaceae > Aeromonas > Aeromonas sp. s6. The sequence goes on along the minus strand of NZ_JBFOCN010000036.1, from coordinate 28,895 downwards.
GGATCATGGCTTCCAGATCCCGGTGGGTCGCCGCGATCACCCGCACATCGGCCTGGACGGCCTTGCCGCCCCCGACCCGGTCGAACTGGCGCTCCTGCAGCACCCGCAGCAACTTGACCTGCATCGGCAGCGGCATGTCGCCGATTTCGTCGAGGAAGAGGGTGCCCCCCTGGGCCAGTTCGAAGCGGCCGCGCCGGGCGGCAATGGCACCGGTGAAGGCCCCCTTCTCGTGACCGAACAGCTCGCTCTCGAGCAGCTCCGCCGGAATGGCGCCGCAGTTGATGGGCACGAAGGGGCCCGCGCTTCGGGCGGACAGCTCGTGGATGGCGCGAGCCACCACCTCCTTGCCGGTTCCGGACTCACCGAGGATCAGTACGTTGGCGTCGGTCTCGGCCACCTGGCCGATAAGACGGCGCACCTCCTGGATGCCCCTCCCCTTGCCCACCAGCAGGCGCAGCAGGGTCTGACCCTTGTCGTGGGTCTGATGACGGGGATGCAGGGAGATGAAGGCCTGGCAGAAGTGCAGATGACGGGTGAGGGACTCATAGGTAAAGGGCGCCTCGGCCACCCCGATGAAGTTGCTGCAACCATGGCTCGCCGGCATCAGGGAGAGGAAGGGCAGACGAGGATGGGCGGCAAGCAGCTCACTCAGGGCGCGCTCGCGCAGTTCCCCGGCCAGAATCCCCTGCAAGGGCCCGGCAGTCTCGATGGCCACATCGAGATCGCTCTCAACCACCTCCTGCCAGGGGATCCCCATGAAGGAGAGCACAGTCCCCAGTTGCTGGCGCCGCACATCATCGGCATCAACAAGCAGCACACCCATAGCCATCCTATCCATATTTTCACACCTGACGCCAAATTATTGTTTTTTAAGTGCTTATTAAAACCAATTTCGCACTGTGTCATAAGGGGGACAAAGTGCCAAAATTATGGCGGATTGTCAAAACTTGTCGCATCCTCCCGGACCCTGGCGGGACGGGGATCACGCTTCCAGCCAGATTGAGTATCGGATGAAAACCAGCGAAGGGGAAAGAATGACGCCGACAGGGTGCGGCGTCAGAGGAGGGATCAGTGTTTCACGTTCTCCTGGGGAGCGGCATAGCGGCACTCGGGAAACCGGCTGCAGGCGAGGAACAGGCGACCGGCATGGGGACCCTTTCGTGCTTCCCGTGCCACCAGGGGCGCGGCACAGCGGGGGCAATGAGGGATCGTCTCCCGGGGCTCCTCCTCATCCGGATCGAGGAAGGGATTCTCCTCCATCAACGCGGGCATTGCCTCTTCGGCCTGGGGGGGCGGCACCTGGGGCTCCCTGGCAGCCCCCGGGTGTGACGTGCCCAGATCGACACCATCGAACAGCAGCGGGCTGAAGGTCGGTTCGCGGCGCTCGCCGGGCAGCAGGTCATCCACCGGCGCCGTCGTTCTCGCCAGCAGGGGCAGCAGTTGCTCCCGCAACTCGTCGACCTGGTAGTGGCTGCTGGCCGGGATCTGCAACAGCGGCAGGCCGGCGCCATCGCAGGCCGCCTTCAGGAAGAGATCCCGCGACTTGCGCTTCTGGTGGCGGTGCCCCTCGTCATCCAGCTCCACGGCACACAGGAAAGAGAGATCCGCCGGGTGGCAGAGCAGAAAATCGAAGTGCTTCTCCCCTATCTTGCCGAGCGCCTGCTGGCGCTTGCGCTTGCCAAGGTACGCCTCGGGCGTCAATACATAGGAGGCTCGTACCTTGGCAAAGACACGGGCCTTGTCCCCCACCGCCTGATCCAGCACCCCGAAGAAGGTGCGCTCCGCTGGGCTCATCAAGGTTTCCTGCAGATCATAGGGCTCGGCCTTGCCCACTTTCTCCCTGCGCCAGACGATCACCAGCAGGAGCAACCCCAGCAACACGGCTCCCGATACGACAAGGCTATTCATACACGCACATCCCGTTTACAAGACAAATTCAGTTCACACCAGAGGAAGGGGCACACTCTACCACGGGGAAAGCGACTCAGGCAGCGCAGAAATCAAGCCCGTCCCGGCATTCACGTTTTTTCACTGAATTTGCGCAAGGCGGGCTTCATATGGCCTGTCACAGCAGGCACAATGCTAGAGCCCATGGACGTTCTGGCGCACTCCCCGTCACCGCCAGGCGTCAACGGACCCCACGCAGCCCCATTCAAGGAGAGCAGGATGCAAAAGCAATTGGTCGTCACCGTGATCGGCGCAGACAAACCCGGGATCGTCGAGAGCCTGGCCGATACCATCACCCGGCAGCAGGGCAACTGGCTGGCCAGCTCCATGAGCGAGCTGGCGGGGCAATTTGCCGGCATTTTGCACGTCGCCGTGCCTGACGAGCATTACCGCAGCCTGTGCGAGGCCCTGGTGGTGCTGCCTGGCCTCACCGTGAGCTTCGCCGAAGGGCAGCTCAGCCCGCAACCGGCCCATCAGGTGATGCTGAGCGTCACCGGCAACGACAGACCGGGCATCGTCCACGAAGTGGCCAGCATCCTGCGCCAGCTCAACATCAACGTCGCCGACCTCACCACAGGTTGCGAACCTGCGCCCCACTCAGGCGCCCCCCTCTTCTATGCTCACGCCCTGGTGGCCCTGCCGCCGCAGCTCGAACTGGACGATCTCGTCACGGCCCTGGAGTCCCTCTCCGACGACCTCGTCGTCGACATCGATCAGGATCTGAGCGAATAGTGTCGCCTGTCATAAATTTGTCATGGTTTGACGCCATAACTTCCGCGCAGACGCAACCAGAGCAAAGAGGCACCAGATGAGCACCGACAAGCAGTATGAAGAGAAAGAGCTTAGCTGGCTCTCATTCAATGAACGGGTGTTGCAAGAGGCGATGGACAAGACGGTACCCCTCATCGAGCGGGTCCGCTTCCTCGGGATTTTCTCCTCCAATCAGGACGAGTTCTTCAAGGTACGGGTGTCGGACGTCAAGCGCCGCATCCTCATCAACGAAGTCCACGGCGGCGACGACGAGGCCAAGGTGCTGCTGCGCGCCATCCAGCAGAAGGTGATGGCGCTCGGCGAGGCGTTCGACAACACCTACAAGGAGCTGCTGATCGCGCTGGCCCGCCACAACATCTTCCTGGTGAACGAAAGCCAGCTCTCCGAGTCCATCCAGCAGTGGCTGCGGATCTTCTTCCGGGAAAAGGTGCTGCGCCACATCATCCCCATCCTCCTCAACAAGGAGGTCAACCCGGTCAAGTTCCTGAAAGACGAGCACACCTATCTCGCCATCGAGATGAAGAAGAACGGCCAGGTGATCCAGTACGCCCTGGTGGAAGTGCCCACCGACGATCTGCCCCGCTTCTTCCAGCTACCGCCGGAGGGCACCCGTCGCAAGAAGCAGATCATCATCCTGGACAACGTTATCCGCTTCTGTCTGGACGAGATCTTCAAGGGCTTCTTCGACTACGACGAGATTGCCGCCTACGCGGTCAAGCTGACCCGGGATGCCGAATATGACCTCTCCGACCAGCTGGACCTCAGCCTGGTGGACAAGATGAGTGACGGCTTGAAACAGCGCCTCACCGCCATGCCGGTGCGCTTCGTCTACGAGCGGGAGATGCCGGCGGCCATGATAAGCTTCTTGAAGCTCAAGCTGCAGATCAGCTCCTACGACGCCATCATGCCCGGTGGGCGCTATCACAACTTCAAGGATTTCATCGGCTTCCCCAATGTGGGCCGGGATTATCTGGAAAACCCCAAGCTGCCGGCCCTCGATTGCCGCGACTTTGACGGCCTCGTCAACGCCTTCGACGCCATCGCCAAGCAGGACATCCTGCTCTACTACCCGTACCACAAGTTCCACCACTTCACCGAGCTGGTGCGCCAGGCGGCCTTCGACCCGGCGGTCAGCGCCATTCGCATCAACATCTACCGGGTGGCCAAGAAGTCGCGGATCATCCACTCCCTCATCGACGCCGCCAACAACGGCAAGAAGGTGACCGTGGTGGTGGAGCTGCGCGCCCGCTTCGACGAGGCAGCCAACATCGACTGGGCCAACATCCTGACCGACGCAGGCGTCAAGGTGGTGTTCGGGGTGCCCAGCCTTAAGATCCACTCCAAGCTCTGCCTCATCACCCGCCACGAGAACGGCGAGGCGGTGCGCTACGCCCATATCGGGACCGGCAACTTCAACGAGAAGACCGCCAAGATCTACACAGACTTCTCCCTGCTGACCCGCCATCCGGACATCACCGCCGAGGTGGAGAGCGTGTTCGAGTACATCGAGTACCCGTACCGGCGCTACAAGTTCAACCACCTGCTGGTCTCCCCCATCAACAGCCGCCGCCAGCTCTATCGCCTCATCGATAACGAGCTGACCAACGCCAAGGCGGGGCAACCCAGCGGTATCACCCTCAAGATCAACAACCTGGTGGACAGAGACCTCATCAACCGGCTCTATGCCGCCGGCCAGGCCGGGGTGCCCATCCAGATGATCATCCGGGGCATGTGCGCCCTGCGCCCGGGGGTGCCGGGTCTGAGCGACAACATCCGGGTCATCAGCATCATCGACCGTTTCCTCGAACATCCGCGGGTGATGGTGTTCCACAACAAGGGCAATCCCCAGCTCTATATCTCCAGTGCCGACTGGATGAGCCGCAACATCGACGGTCGCATCGAGGTGGGCACCCCCATCTATGACGAGCGGCTCAAGCAGCGCATCCTCGACATTCTCGAGCTACAACTGAGTGATACCTGCAAGGCGCGGGTGATCGATGCCGACCAGAAGAACGAGTACGTGAAGCGGGGCAACCGCCGCAAGGTCCGTTCCCAGGTGGCGATTTACGACTACCTCAAACGCATAGAGTCAAACCATGGACAATAGTCTGTACGCCGCTGTCGATCTGGGCTCGAACAGCTTCCACATGGTCATTGCCCGCCTCACCGAGGGGCGGATGCAGATCATCGATCGCATCAAGGAGCGAGTGCGCCTCGCCGAAGGGATGGATGAGCAGCGCCGCATGTCCCAGGAGGCCATGGCGCGCGGGCTGGACTGCCTCGCCCTGTTCGCCGAGCGGCTCACCAACATCAAGCCGGATCAGATCCGCATCGCCGGCACCTACACGTTGCGCCGCGCCAGCAACGCCCGCGACTTCGTGCGCGAGGCGGCCAAGGTGCTCAACCACCCCATCGAGATCATCAGCGGCCAGGAAGAGGCCCGCCTCATCTATCAGGGGGTCGCCCATACCCAGCACATCGAGGGCCAGGTGCTGGTGGTGGACATCGGCGGCGGCAGCACCGAGCTCATCATTGGCGAAGGGTTTGAGCACAAGGCGCTCACCAGCCGCAAGATGGGCTGCGTCAGCTTCACCCAGAGCTTCTTTGGCAACGGCAAGCTCGGCGAGAAGGCCTTCAACGCCGCCGTGTTGGAAGCCCAGCATCAGCTCGCCCCCATCATCAACCAGTACCGCAAGCTGGGCTGGCAGAGCTGCCTCGGCAGCTCGGGCTCCATCCGCACCGTGCGCGACGTGTTGCAGGGGGAAGAGTGGACCGATGGTGCCATCACCCTGGCGGGACTCGAGCGGCTGAAAGAAGAGATGCTCAAGCACAAGCGGGTCGACCAGCTCAAGCTGGCGGGCCTCACCGAGGAGCGTCAGGGAGTGTTCGCCGCCGCGGTGGCCATCCTGCTCGGGCTCTTCACCTCCCTGCCCATCGAACGGATGGAGTACTCCGACGGCGCCCTGCGCGAAGGGTTGCTCTACGAGTTCGAGGAGCGCCTGCAGCATCACGACATTCGCGAACGCACCGCGCTTGCCCTCAGCACCCACTATCGCATCGACAAGCGCCAGGCCACCCGGGTGGAGCGCAGCGTCCTCTCCCTGTTCGACGCCCTGAGCGGCCCCTGGGAGATGCCGGAAGAGCCCTATCGCGCTATCCTCGGCTGGGCGGCGCGGCTGCACGAAATCGGCCTTGCCATCAACTACAGCGGCATCCACAAACACTCCGCCTACATCTTGCAAAACACCGACCTGCCCGGCTTCAACCAGGACGATCAGGCCCTGCTGGCGGCCCTGGTGCGCTTTCATCGCAAGGGGCTCAAGCTCTCCGAGCTGCCCGCCCTGCCCAACCACGACGAGCAGACGGTGCTGCGCTGCATCCGCATCCTGCGCCTCGCGGTGGCGGCCCACCACAGGCGTCAGGACAACCTGCTGCCCGAGTGGAACGTGCAGGCCGCCGGGGATCAGCTGGTGGTCACCCTGCCCCTGGACTGGTGCGACGAGAACAAATTGCTGATGCAGAACCTGGAAAAGGAGCACCGCTACTGCCACGAGCAGGGCTGGCCCTTGCTGTTCCAGCTCCGGTGATCCGCCCCTCTGTGCAAAAAGGCAGCCGATGGCTGCCTTTTTTTGTCTCTTGTCTTTTCCTACTGCAGATCCGGCAGGATCAGCTTGGCTATCTCGAAGTAGATGATGAGGCCGGTACCGTCCACCAGGGTGGCGATGAAGGGGGCGGAGACCACCGCCGGGTCGATGCGAAAGCGACGCAGCACCATGGGGATCACCGAGGCGACGGTGGCACTCCAGAGCACGATGGCGACGATGGTCAAGGTCACCACCATGCCGATCTCGGGCCCCACCCCCAGGCTCCAGGCCCGCACCCAGGCCGCCAGCGCGATGGCGGCCGAGATGAGCAGACCGGTGGAGATCTCCTTTTTCAGCACGGTGCCGAGGTTTTTCAGGCTCACCTCCCCCACCGCCATGGCACGCACTATGGTGGTGGTGATCTGGGTACCGCTGTTGCCACCGGTACCGATGAGGAGCGGGATGAAGAAGGCCAGGGCGATGGCTGCCTCCAGCTGCTCTTCAAAGGCCCGCAGCACGGTGCCTGTGTAGGCTTCCGCCACGAACAGGATCAGCAACCAGCCCACCCGCTTGCGCCACAACTGCCAGGGGGTGGCCTGCAGATAGGGAGTGTCGAGTGGCGAGGAGCCCCCTTGCAGCTCCGCATCCTCGGTGGACTCCAGCTCCAGGATGTCGGCGGCATCGTCCACGTGGAAGACCCCCACCAGACGCCCCTGATCTTCCACCGGCAGGAGCGAGAGGTCGCGGTCAATGAGCAGGCGGGCCGCCAGCTCCTGATCCGCCCGGGCGTTGATGCGCACCGCCTCCCCCTCCATCAGCTCCCCTACCGGCAGCAGAGGATCGGCGATCAGCAGCGACTTGAGGGAGACGCTGCCAAGCAGGCGCTGCTCGCCGTCAACCACATAGAGATGACCGAACAGCCTGGCCTGATCCCAGGCCCTGTGGATCAGCTGCTTGGCGCTTTCCACCGTTGCATCGGCCTCCACTGCCAGGTATTCGTGGCGCATGTTGGCCCCCACCGACTCGTTCGGCCAGGCCAGCAGGGACTGGAAGGCTTTGCGGGCGGGCTCCGGCAGCCGCGCGAGCAGGGTCTTGCGATCGTGCTCGTCGAGCCTGCGCAGGATGGCCAGCAGGTCACGACGGGCCAGAGTACCCTGCAGTATTCCCACGATGCTGCCATGCAGCCTGAGCAGTAGATGGCCGGCACACTCCGCCGGGAGGGAGGCAAGCAAGGACGCCCCTTCCGGCATGGAGAGAGTATCGAAGATGCAGTTGAGCTCTTCCGGGCGCAGGGTCAGAAGCTGATCGGCACGGGCCACCGGATCCAGGTTGTGCGCCAGCCAGTTGCGCAGGGCGACCGGGTCGAGCAGTTGATGACGATTGAGCAGGGTGTGTGTTTTCTTCATCACAGATGTCCTCATGTGATTTCAGGCGAACCTGAACGCCTCCGGCACCTGGCCGGATGCAACGGCAAGAAAACAGCAATTTGATTGACGAGTAACAGGCAGGAAATGACGCCGTCCGGCGTGTTTTCATCCCCACGTACCAGCTTTAGCACTGCATAACGTATCCGGCATGCCGGAAGCCACTTGGGTTGACACCTTAATCCGATGAAAACTGTCCTGATCTTGGGCGTCTCTGGACGTCGTGAGATCAGTGGCCTGTGTTTATGCAGGAGCCTCGCCTAACGAGATGCTGCGAACATTGATTGCACGGCGCTACCGTGCGGGCGGCATCATCTGCTCAGGCGCAGGTCGAGTCAAGGCAAACGGGCCCCTGGCAACGGGTTGTTACAAATTGGTCGGACGGCGGGCCCTTCATGAAACGAGGCTCCCCCGTGCGTGGCACGGGGGAGCCTGCGGTCAACGGATGAACGTCAGCGGATATAGTCGAAGAGGGTCAGCTTGCTTATCTTGCTGAAGGCGAGCTGGGAGGCACTCATGGCTGCATCCTCCTTGGAGAGGGCCGCGATCACCTCGTACATGTCCGCCTCGGACACCTTGGCCCGCGCCTGCTGGTTCAGGGTGCTGAGTCCGTCGTTGGAGCTCATCACCTGCTCCAGGCTGTTCATCCTTCCCCCCAGCTCCCCCAGTCCCCGGTCTATCTTGGTTCTGGCGTTGCTCATGTGGGTGGTGGCATCGGAGACCGCCAGCTGGAAATCGCTCTCGGACAGGGTCGGATCGCGCATGGCGGAGATGAAATCGGACATGCCATTGAGGATGTTGTCGTTTTTCGGGGTATCCAGCACGAAGTTCTGGGTCGCCGACCCCGCAGGGAGGTCGAGGGTGAGCGCCAGGCCGTTGAAGGGGATCTTGTTGCCCGCCACATAGTCGCCGCTTTGCAGCAGGGTGCCACCGCTGTCACGGATCTCGTAGGTGTCCGGCGGCCCGGCCAGGGTGCTGACCGCATATTGGTTGCTCGGCAGGGAAGAGTCATAGTTGTTGCGATAGAAGCTCTCGAAGTTCCCCTGATCCGCCACCGACACCTGGATGTTGCCACTGGCGGCGCTGGCAGTGCGCCGGGTCGCCACTATCTCGAACAGATCGAAACCGGAGTCGTTGGCCGGGATCTGCACCGTGGGTGAGACCTGGATGTTGCGCTGCCCCGTGTCCCCCTGGAACACATAGTTGCCACTGGCATCCTTGACGAAGGGCTGGGTCTTGCTCTGATTGCCGCCGAAGATGTACTCCCCCTGGGAGTTCTTGCTGTTCATCAGGTCGAACATCTGCTTTTGCAGCCCCTCCAGCTCGCTCGCGATGGCGCTGCGCTCCTCGGAGCCCATGGCGGAGTTGTTCGCCTTCTGGATCAGGGTCTGGGCACTGAGCATGGCGTTGTTGAGGGAGGTCAGCACCGTCTCCTCGTGGCCCAGGCTGTTCTCCAGCAGGCTGCCGTTGACGCCGTACTGCTTGAAGAGATCGATCTCCTTGGTCAGCGCCATCTTCTGGCTCATGCCGGCCGGGTCCTCCCCGGAGCGAGAGAATTTATCCCCCGTCATCAACTGGTTGTAGGCGGTGTTCTGGCGCTCGCTCACCTTGCTCATGGAGGCAAGGTTGCGGTCATAGATCATGTTGGTGGTGATGCGCATGACTTACCTCACGGAGGAGAGCAGGGTGTCGAAGATGGTCTTGGCGGTGTTCACTATCTGGGCCGAGGCCGCATAGGACTGCTGGAAGCGGATGAGGTTGGCCGCCTCCTCCTCCAGATTGACGCCGGAGACACTCTCGAAGATGGCGGTACTCTGGGTCAGCTTCGCCTCGTTGGCCTGCAACAGGGTCTTGGCCTGGCTGGTCTTGTTGCCAATGCCGCTCACCAGACCCGAGTAGGCATCGTTGAAGGTCATCTTGTCGTTGCTGGTGGCGGCGTTGTTGTTCTTGCGCACCAGCTCCTTGTTCTGCAGCTCCGCCAGCGCCAGGCCGTTGGCGTTGTCCGCAAAGCCGTCCTTGTTGTAGCTGAGCGTGAAGCTGTCGCTGGCCTCCACCTTGCCGGTGATGCTGAACTCATAGCCCGGGCTCTGGGTCGGATCGGCGTAGACCTTGGGCCCCCCAAGGGGGCTCTCGAGGGCGGCCATCAGGTTCTTTCCCTTGCTGGAGGCGGGGGCGACACCCAGCAGGTTGTTGTTCTTGTCATAGACCTCGTAGTTGCCGCTGCCGTCGATCTTGATGACCTGGGGGTCACTCGGGTCCAGAGTGTTGGTGCCAAAACCCGAGCCCGTGCCGGTGTTGTAGACACCGCCCAGCGTTATCTCGCCCGAGCCCAGGTTCTGGGATCCCTTGTCTGCCTTCAGGGGGGATGCCAGCGCGATATCCTCGGGACGGGTGATCGCCTGCTCCAGGTTGGCAGCCGCATTCCGGGTGGGTTGCAACAAGATCTTGTCACCCGCGACCGGAGTGCCGGAGAGATCGATTTCGATGCCGTGCCCCGCCACCTCGAAGGTGGCTGGCGGCGTGGTCCCCGTGGCGAGCGAGGTACGCTGCCCGCTGCCGTCGATGGCGAACACCTCGTAACCGGTGGCGCTGTTGAACCGCACCTCGTAGTCGAAGGTGGTGACCTCGCTCCCCTTGCCGGGGACGAAGTTGACGCTGGCCGCCCCGTTACCCTGGTTGCTGGCGTAGGGCAGCCCCTGGCTTCCCTTGAGGGTGAAGAGATCCCCCCCAAGCTCGTTGTCGAGATCCATCCCCAGCCGGTTCTGCTGGTTCATGGCATCCCCCAGGGCGACGGCCAGCTGCCCCAGCTCCCGCTTGGCGGGCTCCAGATCCCGACGCGCGGTGAAGAGGCCACCGATGGCACCGCCAATATCCTGGTCGTTGATGCTGGCCTGGTTCTTGCCCAGGGTCAGCTGCAGGGAAGGCTCACGGGAATCCGGGTCCCCCGGCACCACCTTGAACTGGGCCACGCCGCCATCGAGCACCAGGGAGTGCCCTGTGCTCATGTTGACCAGCATGCTGCCGTTGGGCTGGGTCACGGTGCGGATCTCCATCTTCTCGGAGAGCTGGCGAATTGCCTCATCACGCTGATCGAACAGCATCAGGTTCTCTTCAGGGGAGCCCTGGGTGCGGACGATGGACTGGTTCAGATCGTTGATGCTGTTCAGCAGGCTGTTCACCCTGTCCGTCTCGTCCCCTATGGTGGCGTTAATGGTATCGGACTGCTTGTCGAGCTGGGCGGAGAGGGTGTGGAATCTGTCCACCATACCGCTCAGTTCACTCAGGGTCGTCTGGCGCCCTCCGATCTCGGACGGTGACTCGTTGGCGGTGTGGAAAGCCTTGAAGTAGGAGGTGATGGTGGACCCCACACTGTTGCTGGCATCACCGAGCAGGCTGTCGAGCTGGAACAGTTGATCGTAGCGGGTGTTGGCGGCGTTATAAGCGGACGTATCCCGGCGAACCTCGGCCTGGGCATAGGCGTTGATGATGCGATCACTCACCATGTCGCCCGTCCCCAATCCGACGGAATTGGTGTAGATCAGGGTGCGTTCACGTACATAGCCCTGGCTATTGACGTTCACTATGTTGTTGCTGGTGGTCTGCAGCAGTCGCTGCTGGGCCAACACACCCGAGGTCCCAATTCCAAGCAGATCGCTTGCCATAGCTTACAGCTCCATCTCTGTGTTCCTGTCTGCAATGTTGCCGGGCGTCGAATAGCCGGCGATGGCATCACTGCGCAACACTTGTTTAAGTTTCCTGGCGTACTGGGGATCGGTGGCATAACCGGCCTGCTGCAACGCCTCGAAGTAACCGTCCGGGCTGTCCACCTTGGCCAGCGCCCCCTTGTAGCGACTCCCAGAGGTCAGGAAATCCACGTAGTCGTTGAAGCTCTCTTCGAACGACTCGTAGGAGCGAAACGCCGCCTTCTGGCGCGAGGCCACCCCTTGCTCGTATTCCAGGGTGCTCACCACCGCCTTGGGGCCTTCCCATCGCGGATCCGCCTTGATGCCGAACAGGTTGTGCGTCACGTTTCCGTCTGCATCCTTGATCACCCGCTTTCCCCAGCCACTCTCAAGGGCGGCCTGGGCCACCAACACCGCCGGGCTCAACCCCAGCTTATCCGCCGCCTTCTTGGCCAGCGGCATCAGCCTGTCGACGAACTCTTCCGGGCTGTCAAACACCTTGGCGCTGCCATCCAGGGCCGAAGGCCTCTGGCTGCTGCCCATGGGCGGCACGGTGCGGTGGGGGCGTCTTGGCATGGCCAGCGTACGCTCGGCCCCATTCAGCTCACCCTTCATTTCGTTATCAGCAAAATCTTTGCCAACTTTGGAGGCAGCAATCAGATCGTTGGAGGCACTGGGGGGTTGATAGGGCTTGTAGACTCGCTCGGTACGCTGGGGCAGCTTGAGTACCCGGCCATCCTGATGGGTGAAGGTCTGCTCGGGAGAGAGCTGCCTGGCCACCATCTCGGCAATGCCCAGCCCCCCCTTGCTCGACATGTCGGCAACCCGCTGCTCGTCCAGCATCCCTTCATAGAACTGGGTGTAGCTGCTGTTCATCGGGTTGCCCTCGGTGAGCACCGAGTTGGCCTGGCGCATCCCCTTGAACAGGGTCTGGGTGAAGATGGATTCGAACTGGCGGGCGGCCGCCATCAGGGCCCCTTGCTTCCCCTCCTTGCTCAGGCTCATCTGGCGCAGTTTGTCCAGGTTCTGGACGTCCTGCACCATGCCAATATTGATACCGCTCTGGGTGTCGAACTCTGCCATAACCTACCTCTTTGCCGCCCGTGGCAACCGCTTGCCGCTCACGAAATTACAGAATGACCAGTTGGCCCTGGATCGCGCCCGCCTGCTGCAGCGCCTCCAGGATCGCCATCAGATCCCCGGGGGCGACCCCCACCTGGTTCACCGCCCGCACCAGATCGTCCAGGGTCGCGCCGGTATCGAGCTTGAACATCCGACCGGGATCCTGCTGCACGTTGATGGTGGAGTTGTTGGTGACCGCCGTCTGCCCGCCAGCGAGCGGATTGGGTTGGGAGACCTGCTGGTTCTCGGCGATGGTGACCGTCAGCCCACCGTGGCTGATGGCCGCCGGGCGCAGCTTGACCTCGCTGCCGATGACGATGGTCCCGGTGCGCGAATTCACGATGATCTTGGCGGACTCGCTCGCCGGGTCCACTTCCAGGTTCTCGATGGTGGAGAGGTAGGAGACCCGCTGGGCCGGATCCCGCGGCGCGAATACCTTGATGGAGGTAGCGTCCATCGCCTGGGCGGTGTTCGGACCCACCAGATCGTTGACCACGTCCGCCAGACGGCGGGCGGTGGTGAAGTCCGGCCGGTTCAGGTTGAAGGTGATGGTGTCGCCCTGGCTGAAGGAGTTGGGAACCTCCCGCTCCACGGTCGCCCCGTTGGCGATACGCCCCACTGTGGGCGTGTTCACCACCACCTTGGAGCCGTCCGCCCCTTCGGCCCCGAGGCCACCGACCACTAGGCTGCCCTGGGCCACCGCATAGACGCGGCCATCCAGTCCTTTCAGGAAGGTCTGGAGCAGGGTGCCGCCACGCAGGCTCTTCGCCTCGCCGATGGCGGAGACGGTGACGTCTATGGTCTGACCCGGCTTGGAGAAGGGGGGCAGATCCGCGTGGATGGCCACCGGCGCCACGTCCTTGATCTTGGGCTTGATGTTGTCAGGCACCTTGATGCCGAAGTTGTTGAGCATGGTCCTGAAGGTCTGCTCGGTGAAGGCGTTGTTCTTCTCCCCCGTGCCGGGCAGGCCCACCACCAGACCGTAACCGATAAGCTGGTTGCTGCGCACTCCTTCCACCGAGGCGAGGTCCTTGATGCGGGATGCGTGCGCCAGCCCGAAGGGCAGCAGGCAGCACAGCAGGGCAAGCAGACGGAATCGGTTCATGACATCTCCTAACAAAACCTTCCTGTTCCAGGGCCCGTGAACACCCCGGACTCTTGAGTCTTAAATGGGCCACCAGGGGCCGTTGAAGAAGCTGGTGAGCCAGCCCTGTTCCTGGGTGTTCGCCAGATCCCCGGTACCGCCGTAATAGATACGCGCATTGGCCACCCGCTGGGAGGAGACGCTGTTTTCCGAGCTCACGTCCTCCGGGCGCACCAGACCGGTGATACGGATGTATTCGTTGCCATTGTTGAGCATGATCCACTTCTCGCCGCGCACCAGCAGGTTGCCGTTTGGCAGTACCTTGACCACGCTGACCGAAATGTTGCCCTGCAGGCTGTTGCTCTGATCCGCCTTGGCCTGCCCCTTGAAGGCACTGTTCTGGCCGATGGAGGCCGACAGATCGTAGGGCCCCGCCGTGACCGGCACGCCACCCAGGGTGACGGGGTCGAGCGCCAGCTTGTTGTCCTTGCCGCTCTGGGTGTTGGCCTTTTTCGACGCCGAGGTCGACTCCGCCAACTGGATGGTGATGATGTCACCCACCCGGTGCGCCTTGATGTCCGAGTAGATGCCGTTGACCTGCTCGGGCTGGAAGATGGCGCCGGTCGGGCGCACCGACACCGGCTCCGACTCCCCGTAGACGGGGGCGAAATCCGGGTCATCCGGTTTGGCGGTATTGGGGGTACTGGTGCAACCCGCCAGGGTCAGCAGTCCCAGCATCCATATGGCTTTCATCATGGCACTCCTTTCATCAGGTCCGCTGGGTCAGGAAGGACATCATGGAGTCGACGGCGGAGATGACCTTGGAGTTCATCTCGTAGACCCGCTGAGCTTGGATGAGATTCACCAGCTCCTCGGTCACGTTGACGTTGGAGGTCTCCAGCATCCCCTGCTTGATCACCCCCAGCCCGTCCGCGCCGGCAGTCCCCTGAATGGGGGCGCCGCTGGACTGGGTCTCGAGGAAGAGGTTCTCCCCCATGGGCTGCAGGCCGGTGGGGTTGACGAAGTCCGTGGTGTTGATCTGGCCCACCACCTGGGACTGGCCATCCCCCTTGAGCTGGACGGAGACCTGGCCATCCTCCCCCACGGTGACGCTCTGGGCGTTCTCGGGGATCTGGATCTCCGGTTGCAACGGGTAACCGTTGCCCGGGGTGACGATGGTCCCCTCGTCGTTCAGGGTGAACTGGCCGTTGCGGGTATAGGCGGCGCTGCCATCGGGCAGCTGGATTTCGAAGTAGCCGCGGCCGCTGATCATCAGATCAAGGGAGTTGTCCGTGGTCTGGACGTTGCCCTGACTGTGGTTTTTCTGGGTGGCGACCACCTTGGCCCCCGCCCCCAGCATCAGGCCGGAAGGGAGCTCGGTGTCCGCCGAGGAGCGACCGCCAGGCTGGTTGATGTTCTGATAAAGCAGATCCTCGAAGATGGCCCGCGCCTTCTTGTAGCCCACGGTGCTGGCGTTCGCCAGGTTGTTCGAGGTGACCGAGATGTTGGTCTGCTGGGCATCGAGGCCGGTCTTGCTGATCCAGAGTGCAGGATTCATGGGGTGCTCCTTGATTAGCTGATACGCAGCAGCTGGGTTTGTGCCTCGTCGTTCTCCTCGGCGGTCTTCATGATCTTGACCTGAGTTTCAAACTGACGTTGCAAGCGAATAAGGTTGGTCATCTCGTCGACCACGTTGACGTTGCTCCCCTCAAGGGAGCCGGCGATCAGGCCCACATCCGCAGACGCGGCCTCATTCTGGCCATCCTTGCGGCGAAACAGGCCGTCCTGGCCTTTCTCCACCGCATCTGCCGCCGGGTTGACCAGCTTGATACGCTGGAAATCTTCCGGCAGGTTGGCGGCTGCCCCCTCGGGACGGCCGCTGATGGTACCGTCACGATTGATCTCGATCTTCTCCATGGGCAGGGGCAGCACGATGGGCTGACCGGCATCATCCACCACATTCAGACCGGTGGAAGTCTGCAGATTGCCGGTGGCATTGAGCTGCAGGTTGCCCATGCGGGTATAGGCTTCCGCGCCATTGGGATCCTGCACCGCAATCCAGCCCGGCCCATCGACGGCAACGTCAAGATCCCGCCCCGTGGTCTGCAGCAGGCCGTGTTGCAAGTTCTGGCCCGGCCGCTCGGTCATGGCGAACACCCGCGTGGGCAGCCCTTCGCCAAACGCCTGCATGCTGCGCGCCTGCTCGAAGTCAGACTTGAAGCCAATGGTGTTGGCGTTGGCCAGGTTGTTGCCACGAACAGCCAGGCTGTTCATGTTCTCCTTGGCCCCGGACATGGCGATGTAAAGCAGGTGATCCATGGGATCCTCCGTCAAACAGATGACTCTCACAGCTCAACTGCAAGTTGAATGCCAAGAGAGATGACGAAGATGGCATGAAAGGAGGAAATGAGGCGGGACGGAAATGACAAGGGGCGCCGAAGCGCCCCTGCCAACTACCCGCCGTCTTAGCGGATCTGCAGTATGTTCTGCTGCAGGGAGCTGTTCACTTCCAGGGAACGGGAGTTCGCCTGGAAGTTGCGCTGGGCAGTGATGAGATCGACCAGCTCGGTGGTGAGGTCCACGTTGGACTGCTCCAGCGCCGACGACTTGATGGAGCCGAACGTGCCGGAGTTCGGGGTGCCGGGCAAGGCATCGCCAGAGAGCAGGGACTGGCGCCAGGAGGTGTCGCCGACCTGGGTCAGCCCCTGAGAATTGGCAAACTTAGCCATGGCCACCATGGCAACCTTGACGGTGGTGGCATTACTGTAGGTTGCCGATATGATGCCATCTCCCGTAATTTCGACCTTCGTCAAGCGACCGACAGTGGAGCCATCCTGGGTCAATTGGTTGACTTCAAAAGGTGAAGCGTACTGTGTCACGGTACCGAGCTTGAGCTCGATATCCTGAGTGCCATCGGCACCATTAGTAATAATGCCGGCGCCTGGAGTGCCCAAGGGTTCGGTCTTAATGACCTCAGGACTAGTAGGTGTCTGCATTCTTCCAGAAGCATCAAAAGTGACACGCGCACTCAGAGGTGCTTGACTTAGGCCAGTTGCCATTGCCGTCGCTTGACCGCCAACAATATCAATGGGTTTATCACCTTCATAAAGGTACATACGCCAAGCAGTAGGTACAGTCGCCTTGCTTGGATCTGTAGAATCTGCCTCCTTGACAAAATACTGCGTGATAGTGTGCGGCTCACCAAGGGAGTCATATGCAACCACAGATGTTGATGAGGAATATGTAGTTGAATCTTTTGGATCAAACTTGGAATATGTGCGGGCGATACCGTCCTGGTTCAATTGGTTAACTTTGTATGGTGATGCCGATTCGCTTACCGCATCGAACTTGAACTCAACAACCTGAGACTCATTAGCACCATTCATGTTAATGCCAGCACCAGGAACAGCACTCGGCGGGTTGGGAGTTCCTAAAGGTACTGTTTTTAATTCAGCAGGAACCGTACCAGTCATAGTGCCAGAAGTATCGAAATTAATTCGCGCAAACTGCTGTGGGGTTCCCGCATCATTAATATTTATAGGAGTCGTCCCTTGGAAGAGGTACATACGCCAAGTTGCAGGTACTGCAGACTGAGTGGGATTTGCTGGATCTGCGTCCTTGGCAAAGTACTGAGTAATTGTGTGCTTCTCTCCAAGTGAGTCATAGACATCAGTAGTAGTTTGCATTGAATAAGTGCTGGGATCATTCGGGTCAAATGCCAAACCAGGATTAATGACATTAGCGCTAGAGTCCAAATTAAAACTGCTATTAACCTGAGAAGTCATCAATGGGTCTGCACCACTGGCTTTTGGTGTCGAGGTGGTGGGTAGATTAAAACTGGCATTGACTTGTGATGTCTGTACAGGCTCTCCGGCACGATCAGGGATCTGAATTGGCCGAGTTGCAGTAATGCTAACTGCTTTTGGGGTGCCATCGGCGTTGATCTCGTATCCCTGCAAGTAGCCACCTGAATTGCTCACCATATAGCTGTTTTCATTGAGCTTGAAGGCGCCCGCACGGGTGTAGGTGCGATCCAGGTTGGTCAGGCCGTCCGAGGTCACGAAGAAGCCGTTGCCCTGGATGGCAAGATCCAGCGCGTTGTTGGTGAATTGCAGCGCGCCCTGGTGGAACTGCTGAGCCACAGCGCCAGTCGCCACACCGTTGCCGACCTGGGTCTTGGCGTTGACGAAGATAGAATTGGCGTAGACGTCGGCAAACTCGGCACGGGACTCCTTGAAGCCGGTGGTATTGACGTTGGCAATGTTGTTCGCGGTGACGTTCAGGTCTTTTTGAGCCGCATTGATGCCGCTGAGGGCATTGTTGAATGACATGTCTTTCTCCTTAGATCACTGCGTTAGAGGACGAAGCCGACTGGGTGGTGGTCTTGCCGGTCGTCGCGCCAATTTCCAATACATCGGTCAGGTAGATGCCGCCCAGTCCCTTGAGTTTGAGGGTGCTGGGGTTGGTGCTCGTTCCCAGGGTGACGCTCTCCACCTTGGCGTAAGTCAGGGCGGGGATACTCTCCGACTTGCCGTCGACGGTGGCATGCGCCTCTATCGAATACTTGCCGCTCTTGGCCTCGTTGCCGGACTTGTCCTTGCCATCCCATTCGAAGGCCACGTTCCCCTTGTGGCTCCCTTCAATGGCGAACTCCCTGATGACCTGGCCGCTCTCGTCCTTCACCGTCACCTTAATGTTGCTGCCGCCATCGCCGGTGGCGATGACCCCCGTGAGGGTGCCCCCCTTCTCCACGTAACCCGTGTTGGACGGGATCAGCACGTTCTGCCCCACCAGCGCGGAGGCCTGCAGCGCCTGGCTGGAGGTCATCAGGCTGTTGAGGCTCTCCATCTGGGTGGAGAGGCTGCTGATCCCCTGAGACGTTGACATCGAGGTCATCTGGGAAAGCATCTGGGCGTTGTCCACCGGTTTGAACGGATCCTGATAGGAGAGCTGCATGGTCAGCAGTTTCAGGAAGGACTCCTGATCCAGCTCCTTTTTCTGGGTACTGGTGTTGACCGTACTGGTCTGGGCCGACGTCGTCCGGTTGACGCCCAGCAGGCTGTCATAGGTATCTGCCACTTATGCTCCCCCCTCTAGGGCGTGCCCACTGGGCCGATTGTTGCCGCCTGGCAGGCGATCACGGGTCACTCTCATCCGGGTTCACCTCTGTCAGGACTTGCCCAGACCCAGGGTCTGCTGCAACATTTTCTTGGCCGCATCGGCCACCTGGACGTTGGTCTGGTAGCTGCGCGACGCCGCTATCATGTCCGCCATCTCTTCCACCATGTTGACGTTGGGCTTGAAGATGAAGCCATCCTTGTCCGCCATGGGGTGATTCGGGTTGTACTCCTTGAGCAGGGGCGCATCACTCTCGACGATGCCCTTCACATCCACCCCGACCGAGGCCTGCTTGTCGGTCATGGCCTGATCCAACTGGGCGGCAAAGACTGGCCGCCTGGCGTGGTAAGTTTTTTCCACGCTGGAGCTGACGCTGTCAGCGTTGGCCATGTTGCTCGCCACCGTGTTGAGGCGAACGGACTGCGCGCTCATGGCTGAGCCTGCAATGTCAAAGACCTTGAACAAACTCATCCTTGCTCTCCTTTCAGTGCCTTGAGCAGGCCGCTTATCTTGCTGTTCATGAATTCAAGAGAGGCCTGGTATTCAAGGCTGTTGCGCAGGAACTCGCTGCGCTCCTGCTGTACGTCCACCGTGTTGCCGTCACCGGTATCCGGTTGCAGGGGATTGCGGTACTGGGTCGTGCCCGGGGAATCCATCTGCAAGGCGAAGTGCTTCTCGCTGGTAGTGCTGAGCCCGAACCCTTGCTGGCCCTGGGCATCCTGCAACGCTTGTGAGAAGTTGATGTCACGGGCCTTGAAACCCGGCGTATCCGCATTGGCGATGTTGCTGGACAACACCTCGGCACGCTTGGCGCGCACGCTCAGCGTGTACTGATGAACACCAAATGCCTTGTCGAATGAAATTGCCATAGCACACCTCCTGCTTCATGGATATTTAGCAAGAGGTGTGCCAAGAGGGTATTGAGCGGGGTTATTTGACCTTGTAGACGATGCCGGGGTTGCAGCGGATCATCTCGAACTTATCGGTGAGGCCAGCCAGAGACTCGGAGGCCCCCAGCATCAGGTAGCCGCCAGGATTGAGGCTGCTGGCGAACTGGTTGAGGATCTTGGATTTCACTTCGGGCGCAAAGTAGATGAGCACGTTGCGACAGAAGATGATGTCAAACTTGCCGAGCAGGCTGTAGCTCTCCAGCAGGTTGAGGGGACGGAAGCTGGTCAATTTTCTGACACGCTCCACCACCCGCATCTTGTTGTCGCCATAGGGTTCGAAAAAGAGTCGCTTGCGCTCGGGGGAAAGCCCGCGAGCCAGTGCAAGGCTATCGTAGATCCCTTCCTTACACTGGTTCAGCATGGTGCTGGATATATCGGTCCCTACTATTTGCACCCCGCCCGGCATGCTACCCGGCCGTTTAACTTGCTGCTCCAGCGCCGTCATGGCGATGGAGTAGGGCTCCTGTCCGGACGAAGAGGCGGCAGACCATATCTTGATGGTGCGACCGCTCTTACCAAGCTCCGGGAAAATCTTGTCACTCAATAACTGGAACGGATAGGTATCGCGAAACCACAAAGTCTCGTTGGTGGTCATGGCATCGATCACTGCCATCTTGAGTTCCCGCTCGCGCACGCTCATCGCCCGGGTGACCAGATCAGACAGACTCTCGATACCAAACTGAGTCATCAAGGGCGACAGGCGGCTTTTAACCAGATACTGTTTGTTGTCACCCAGTACTATGCCGCTCTGTTGTGCCAGAAAATTGCTGAATTGCCTGTATAAGTCGTCCGAAAGTGTCTTCATGCAGTTGTTCTTCTTGATTAGAGAGCGCCTTGTACGGCCTTGGCCAATTCATCCGGCTGGAATTTGGCAATGAAATTGTTCGCTCCGACTTTCTGCACCATGGCCTGATTGAACACCCCACTGAGGGAAGTGTGCAGGATAACATGCAAATCCTTGAGGTTGGGATTGTTGCGGATCTCGGCGGTGAAGGTATAACCATCCATCTCCGGCATTTCAATATCTGAAATAACCAATGCAATCTGATCATGTATGGGGCCATTTTTGGACATCTCCAACAACATGTTGAGCGCTTCCCGTCCATCCTTGGCCAGCACGCACTGCACCCCGATAGCCTCCAGTGCACGTTGTACCTGCTTGCGCGCAACCGAAGAGTCGTCCGCAACCAGCACGGGACGCCCGTGAGGATTGCGCTCCACGCTTGCTTCCACCAATTCGGTGGACACCTCAGTGGAGACCGGCGAAATCTCGTTGAGAATGCGCTCCACGTCCAAGATCTCCACCAGCTCGCCATCTACCTCGGTCACTGCCGTCATGTAGTTGATGCGACCAGCCCCTTTGGGTGGCGGCAGAATGGACTCCCAGTTCATGTTGATGATGCGCTCGACCGAGTGGACCAGGAACCCCTGAATGGAGCGGTTGTACTCGGAGATGATGATGAAGCACTTGGAGAGATCCTGGATGGGGCGCTTGCCCATCGCCATGCTGAGATCGATCACCGAGATGGTCTGGCCACGGATATGTGCCACGCCGCGAATGCAGGAGTTGAGCTTGGGCATGACGGTCAGAGGGGGACACTGCAGCACCTCGCGTACTTTGAATACGTTGATGCCAAATCTTTGACGTCCATTGAGACGAAACAGCAGCAGCTCCAGCCTATTTTGTCCCACTAATTGGGTTCGCTGGTTAACCGAGTCCAGAACACTCGCCATAAACACTCCCTAAAAATGCTTGGCACTGATCGTGCATATCATTATGCATGCACATTGGCTTACATCAGACCATCGTTGTTTCAACAACAGAATAATTCTGGAGCAAGCATAGTTAACTACGGTGGTATACGTGAATAACTTATCGACCGGTAAGCAAAAATGATTAGTAGACTTTTCCTTATCTTACTGCCGTTTTGCAGTCTGTCTCACGCCATGGCGTCCGAGGTCACCGACTATCTGCAAGAACAGGCACAGGCGTTCGTGCTCGACCAGCTCGATATTCCCCTCGATGCACAGGCCGACGTCAAGGCCGGCACCATTGACGAGCGCCTCCCCCTCACGCGCTGCGAAGATGCCCTCACCATTTCCCTCCCCGCCAGGATGGAGATCCGTCGCAACACCACCGTCTACCTCAAGTGCGAGGGAGATAAATCCTGGGATCTCTATCTCCCTGTCCGGGTCAGCATCCAGAAACCCTATGTCACCGTCGCCGTCCCGGTTGCCAAGGGAGACATCCTGAGCGAACCGATGCTGACCTTGGCATACCAGGACCAAACCCTGATCCGTGGCGACTACCTTACCGATCCGACCGCACTCATCGGGGTACGTAGCAAACGTGAGCTCAAACCGGGCCAGCCAATCAGACTGACCCAGGTCTGCGTGGTCTGCAAGGGGGACCAGGTCACCCTGAGTGCTGAAAACAGCAGCATGCAGATCAAAACCATGGCCCGCGCCTTGCAAGATGGCAGCTTCGGAGACATGATCCGGCTTGTCAACACGCGCTCGGGCAGAACGGTGCAAGGCCAGGTCAGTGCAGTGGGCTCCGTGGTCGTGACATTCTGACACAGGAATGCACTGCGCAATTTTTTTCTAAAGTTCTGACCGCCGTCACCGATACACAGGTAAGCGAACAGTAAAGCAGACGAAGGTAAACCTTATGGCTATCAACAATATCAACAACTTGGCTAACAACCGCCTGCAAAACAGCGGCAGCAGTCAAGGTGTAGCCACCAAGCCGGCGACCTCCAGCGAGGGCAGCCGTGCGACCACCGTCAAGAGCGACTCTGTCTCCTTGACCAGTGAGGCGCAGCAATTGCAGCAGATGCAGAAGACCCTCAACACCGCCTCCACCGGTAACGAGAGCCGCGTCGAGAGCCTGAAGAAGGCCGTGGCCAGTGGGGAGTACAAGGTCAACAGCGAAACCGTGGCCAGAAAGATGTTCAGCTTTGAAGCCGATCTGGATAAACGGTTGGGATGATGGACCTCCCTTCGCTGCTGCGCGCTCAGGACGACAACCTCTCCCAGATGCAAGGCTTGCTGGCAGAGGAGTTCGACCTCCTCAAGGCTCACCGGGCCCTTGCCTTGCCGGCACTCGCCGATCGCAAGCAGCAACTGCTGGTGGCCATCGAGACGCTGGACAAGACTCTGGCGGAGCTACCCGACCTGAAGCAACAGCTGAGCGCCTTCCCGACCCAATTGCAGGCCCTTCAAGCCAAGCTGGAAGCCTGCCAGGAGCAGAACAATCTCAACGGACGTCTGCTCGAACTCAGTATTGTCTCCAATCGCCGTCTCGCCAGCTTCCTCAGCAAGCTCAGAGACAGCAGCTCCCTGACCTATGACGCCAAAGGCAATACCCGCTCAGGCACCCGCTCTTTCGGGATCAAGGCCTGATCTCCTCTCCCCCTTCGGGCTTCCTCTCCTTTTGGGCCCCTAGTCAGAGCACCAGCTGCATCAGGGTTTCTCCATCCTTGCAGGCATGAATGCTCATGCGGCCCTCGTGATATCGCCCATAACTGGCCACCCACTCGCCCCTTGGAAAACAGATAGACCCCGGGTTCATCAGGATCATCTCTCCTTCCTGACATAGCACAGGCACATGGGTATGACCGCTGATGAACAGGCTCCCTGCAGGCAGGGGCACGTTGCTGGGCTCATAGAGATGACCGTGGCTGACAAACCAACGCCGCCCATCCACCAGTAGCTGGTTGTAGGGCGCCGTGATGGGGAAGTGGAGCAGCATCTGGTCCACCTCCGAATCGCAATTGCCACGCACCGCCATGATGCGGGGGGCCAGCTGGTTGAGCCTTGCAGCCACGGCAGCAGGATCATACCCCGCCGGCACCGGATTGCGCGGCCCGTGATTGAGCAGATCCCCGAGCAGCAGATAGTGATCAGGCTGCCAGGGAGCGAGTTGCGCCAGCACCTGCTCGAGGGCAGTCAGACTGCCGTGCAGATCCGAGATAATAGCAATCTTCATTCCACACTCCTCATGGCTGGCTGAAATAGAGATCCTTGGTGGCGATGGCGCCCTTGAGGTTGCGGCTCGGCAAGCCGCGCAGTGCCGGGTCCACCAGTCTCATCTGGTTGTAGTGATAGACGGGGATGACGGGCACCTCCTCCATCAGCAGTTGCTCGGCCTGATGATAGATCCCGGACCTAACGTTGGCATCCAGGGTCTCGGAGGCCTGCTGCAGCAGACCATCGAAGACGGGGTTGCAGTAGCCGCTCTCGTTCTGGGGATCCTGGCAGCGGAAACTGCCAAGCATGGACGACGGCTCGACATAATCACCAAACAAAAATGAACGAGCCAGCATGAAATCACCACTGTTCTTGGCCACCTGATAAGCATTCCACTCCATGTTGTTGAGGGAGACTTCTACCCCCAGCGGTTTCCACATGGCCGCCACCGCCAGAGCCAGCTTCTTGTGGTTCTCCGACGTGTTGTAGGTCAGTGTCAACCTGAGAGGATGGGCGCTGTTGTAGCCTGCCTGGGCCAACAGCGCGGCTGCGCGGGCCAACCGAGTTGACTGGTCTTCCCGGGAGAGGGGGATATCCAGTTCGTCATAACCTGGCATGGCGGGCAGCAATGACCAGGCAGGACGTTCTCCCTGGCCGCTCACCTTCTCGGTCAGCAGGTAGCGATCAATGGCCATGGAGAGCGCTTGGCGCACCCGCACATCCTGCAATTCAGGGAGATTGAGATTGAAGGTATAAAGATAGGTGCCAAGCAGCGGCAAACCCCAGATCCGCTCCGGTGCCTCCTGCATGGTCTTCTGGTAGTACTCCAGCGCCACCTTGTTGGTGAGCTGGATCTCCCCCGCTTCGTAACGCAGCCGCTCCCCATGCTGGGAAGCGAGCGGCAGGTAGGTCACCCGCTGGATCCGGGTATGGGCGTCATCCCAGTACTGGGGGTTGCGCTCGGCTTCGATGCGCTCGTTCACCACCCAGCTCGCCAGCTTGTAAGGGCCATTGCTCACCATCTTGCCTGGCTGGGTCCACTGCTTGCCAAACTGGGTGATGACCCGTTCGTTGACCGGCACGAAGGGACGCTGGCTGACCAGTTGCAGGAAATAGGGAACGGGACGCTCCAGGGTCACTTTCAGGATCTGGTCGCTTTCTGCCTCCACCCCCAGGGCATCGAGATCGAGCGCACCGGCATAAATGGACTGGGCATTGTTGATGCCGGTCGCCAGCAACAGGCCAGCGGAGGGGGAAGCCTGCGCCGGATTCAGCAGCCGCCGCCAGGCGTAGACGAAATCCCGGGCTGTGAGGGGCTCGCCGTTGGACCATTTGAGCTGGGGACGCAGAAAGAAACGCCACACCAGTCCATCCTCGCTGGTCTCCCAGCGCTGGGCCTGGGCGGGCACTATCATGCCCTGTCCATCCTCGCTCACCAGCCCCTCGAACAGGTCCACCAGCACCACCTCCCCTGGGAAGCCGGAGCGGATCAGGGCCGGATCGAGGGACTCGGGTTCGGCGCCATTGCCTTTGACCAGGGTTTGTCTATCTGAAATGTAAGTCTGCTCAACCACGCTACTAGCCAGTGACGGCGGCACCGCCATCAACCCAAGCAGTAAGGGAGATAGCCAGCGACGGGCTGGCCTGACGGCGAAACGGTAAAACATACATTAACCTCGTTCAATTCTTTTGACTGCAATAGGGAGAAGGCCGGCGGCGCGCCTGGAACCGAATGCATCATGCCGCGCTTGTTATCCCCGAAGACGGCCCGTATTGTATCGGGCCTGCCCGATAGAGGGAGTCTTCCGGGCTATTTTTTTCATGGTTTTATGACGACATAGCGGCCACGGGTGCGTGCGACAGCAAGAAGGCACGCTCCCCTGCCCCGTAAGCAATCGGCCCGGGGTGATATGTCGCCTGTAGGTCCGGTTGTCGTCTACCGTTTCAGGGGTCTTTATGGGTTACGAATGGTTGGCGCTGGCTGCCGCCAGTTTATGGGCGATCGCCGCCCTCATCTCCGTCAAACCGGCTCGCCATCTGGGGGCCTTTGCCTACAGCCGCTGGCGGATGTTCCTGGTCAGCCTGATGCTGGCCAGCGCAAGTCTGGTGACGGGAGGCTGGCAGACCCTCACCGAGAGCGCCCTTCCCCTGCTGGCCCTCTCCGGCCTCATCGGCATCTTCGTCGGCGATACTGCCCTCTTTGCCTGCATGAACCGACTCGGCCCCAGGCGCAGCGGTCTGCTCTTCTCCTGCCACGCCCTCTTCTCCGCCCTGCTTGGGCTCTGGCTCTTTGGCGAGCGGCTCGATGGTTGGCGCCTGCCAGGCGCCTTGCTGGTCCTGGCCGGGGTCATGCTCGCCATCCTGTTTGGTCGTCGTGGCGACAACCTGCAGAACGAATGGGAGCAGGTGCGCGGCCGCCTCGTGGTCGGCATAGCCCTTGGCCTCACCGCAGCCCTGTGCCAGAGCCTCGGAGCCATCATCGCCAAGCCGGTGATGATGAGCGGCACCGTGGACGCGGTGAGCGCTTCCGGCGTGCGCATGGGCAGCGCACTCTTGGCACACTGCGTCTTGCGGGCACTGCGCCTGCCGCTCGCCATGCCGCACAACCCAATCAACCGGCAGGTGCTCGGCATGATAGGCATCAACGGATTTCTGGCGATGACGCTGGGAATGACCCTGATCCTGGTGGCCCTGCGTCAGGGAGATGTGGGCATGGTGGCCATCTTGTCTTCCACCACACCGGTCATTCTGCTGCCCTTGCTGTGGTGGCACTCGGGGATGCGTCCCTCGCTCCCCGCCTGGGCCGGAGCCCTGCTCGCCACCCTGGGCACGGCCCTGGTGCTGGGAATGGGGAACTGAGCCCCGTCTCTCCTGCAAGAAGGAAGGACCAACACGCCCATCGGCGGCACTGAGCCGCCGATGCTCCCTCGTACCGGACAGGGAGAGAGGCGATCGCGCCCCTAGAACAGGGCCACTTCCTCTTCGGTCAGCTCCCGGTATTCCCCCGGTGCCAGCTCATCGTCCAGAGCCAGATCGCCGATGCGTTCCCGATGCAGTCCGACCACCTTGTTGCCGATGGCGGCGAACATCCGCTTCACCTGGTGATACTTGCCCTCGTGGATGGTCAGGCGTGCTTCCCGATCGTCCAGGATTTCCAGCTCCGCAGGGCGGGTCTTGTCGTTCTCGTTGCGCAGGTAGATACCGTCGGCAAAGAGCGAGATGGCCTCTTCACTCACGGGATCAGCCAGCCAGACGTGGTAGGTCTTCGCACACTCGTGCCGGGGCGACGTGATGCGATGGGACCACTGGCCGTCATCGGTGATCAGCACCAGCCCGGTGGTATCGAGATCGAGGCGCCCCACCACGTGCAGTTTACCCATGGCCGGCTCGTCGAGCAGGTGGAACACGGTGGCGTGATCCGGGTCCTCGTTGGAGCAGACATATCCTTCCGGCTTGTGCAGCATGAAGTAGCGATTCTGCAGGTTCAGGGTCAAGGTCACACCGTCAAACTCGATCTGGTGTTGCTCATTGATGTGAAAGGCGGGCTGCTTGACCAGCACGCCGTCTACCAGCACTTCCCCCTGACGGATCAGCTTGCCCGCCTGGGAACGGGTCAAATCGGAGCAATCGCAAAGAAATTTGTCGAGCCGCATGCAAAAACCTCGGAATCCATCATGATTGGGGGCGACATTATATCGGTCAGACCCGACAACACCAGTACTAAGCGACAGGGACTCAATATGGCGCCTGACGCCATGATGTGCCAGTGATAGACTGCCGTCAGCAGACCGACATCACACATAATAATAAGCCCAGGATGTACCCATGAAGCCGACGAAGTCTCACCCCGTCATCCCCGTCAGCCAGTTGAAACCTGGCATGTATGTCATTGCCATTGCCAGCCAGACCGGCGCCATGGAAATTGCCCAGACGGGCATGGTGACCAACCCTCAACAGGTGGAGGCGCTGATCCGGCGCGGCGTGCTGACGGTGCGGGTGGATCTTGCCCGCAGCAAGCTGCCGGGAGGGGGCACGGCAAGCCCGGCGGATGCGGTGACAAACGGGGCGGGCTCCTCTCGTCAGATCGGCAGTGGTGAAGGGCGCGAGCTCAAGATCCGTCGGCTCTATCAGGAAGCGCGCGAACTCCAGGGCAAGTTCATTCGCCATCTCAAGGCCGGTGAGCCCATCGACATCACGCCCCTTGCCGCCGTGGCCGAAGAGATGGTCGATACCATGTTCACCCACGGCGATGCCATGCTCTGTTTGGCGCGGATCCGTGCCAAGGATGCCTACCTGATGGAGCACTCCATGAATGTCGCCATCCTCCTGGCGAACTTCGGCCGCTATCTGGGGCTGGATCGCAGCGTGCTCAAGGAGCTGACCCTGGGTGGCCTGCTCCACGACGTGGGCAAGATCATGACCCCGGACGAGGTGCTCAACAAACCGGGCAAGCTCACCGATGAGGAGCTGGAGGTGATGCGCGAGCACGTCATCCACAGCCACGACATCCTGGCCGCCACCGCCGGCATCACCCCCATCATGCTGGAAGTCGCTTCCAATCATCACGAACGGATCGATGGCACCGGCTACCCGCGGCGCCTCAAGGGGGATCAGCTCTCCCTCTACACCCGCATGAGTGGCATCGTCGATGTCTACGATGCGGTGACGGCAGACAGGGTCTACAAACAAGGCATGCAGCCTACCCAGGCGTTTCGCATTTTGCTCAAGGGGGTTGATCTGCATTTTGATGCCGACCTGGTGACCAAATTCATCAAGTGCATGGGGGTCTATCCGGTGGGCACCCTGGTGCAGCTCTCCAACCAACGTTTGGCTGTCGTAATGCAACGCAATGAACAACAACCGCTCAAGCCCGTGGTCAAGGTGATCTATCACGCCGGTCGTCGACACTATCTCGATGTGCAGTGGCTGGATCTCGCTAAGAAAGGGGTTCAAGAGACCATAGAGAGCACGGTGGACCCCAAGGAGTTTGGCATCAACCTGGTCAACTTCGTCTAACCTGTCCGGCTTGTTGACGGCTGCTCGCGGCATTGACATCCTCCCCCACCTTAGCGCTTCGCGTCACAGGAGGGGGATTCCCATTACTGGGTGATAGCTGCTCGCGCAGTACCGGGTTCCTGCTTCATCGGGCGGCCTGATTGCACCACGCCTCCACAGGCTAAAACGGCGTGTCCCGCCGCTAAAATATTGCGAGCGCCGTTCACATCGGCGTTCGCCTCATA
>NZ_JBFOCN010000035.1:0-3661 GCF_040907815.1 Aeromonas sp. s6 | reverse complement strand
AAGGCGACTGCGTAATGAATTTCTGGACTTGAGAGGTGCTTACAGCAAACCCGTACTCTGGTCACGCTCTTACTTTGCGGGCTCTTGCGGCGGAGCACCGTTGGAGGTGATCAAGCAATACATTCAAAACCAGCGGGGCTGACGCCCCGGCGAAATTCCCCTCCCACCTACGTCGGAGGGAGTCCCCTTTCGCATTTAAGATGGACATGCGCCCCCAGAACTCCCTGGTGGCCTGGCTGGTCGCCCAGGGGCAGACGGTCTTCATGATCTCCTGGCGCAACCCGGGGGTGGCACAGGGGCAGGTCGATCTCGACGACTACGTGGTGGACGGGGTCATCGCCGCCCTGGACGCCGTGGAGGCAGCCACCGGCGAGCGGGAGGTGCACGGCATCGGCTACTGCATCGGTGGCACTGCGTTGTCACTCGCCATGGGCTGGCTGGCGGCGCGGCGCCAGAAGCAGCGGGTGCGTAGCGCCACCCTGTTCACCACCCTGCTGGACTTCTCCCAGCCCGGGGAGCTTGGCATCTTCATCCACGAGCCCATCATCGCGGCGCTGGAGGCGCAGAACGAGGCCAGGGGCATCATGGACGGGCGCCAGCTGGCGGTCTCCTTCAGTCTGCTGCGGGAGAACAGCCTCTACTGGAACTACTACATCGACAGCTACCTCAAGGGCCAGAGCCCGGTGGCATCCGATCTGCTGCACTGGAACAGCGACAGCACCAACGTGGCGGGCAAGATCCACAACAGCCTGCTGCGCCGACTCTACCTGGAAAACCAGCTGGTGAAGGGGGAGCTCAAGATCCGCCACACCCGCATCGCTCTCGCCAAGGTGAAGACCCCGGTGCTGCTGGTGTCCGCCGTGGACGATCACATCGCCCTCTGGCAGGGAACCTGGCAGGGCATGGCGCTGTTCGGGGGCGAACGGCGCTTCATTCTGGCCGAATCCGGGCACATCGCCGGCATCATCAATCCACCGGATGCCAACAAATACGGCTTCTGGCAGAGCGAGGTCGAGGCGGACAGCCCGGCGCAGTGGCTGGCGGGGGCGACCCACCAGAGCGGCTCCTGGTGGCCCGAGATGATGCGCTTTATCAAAGACCGTGACGAAGCAGAACCCGTCCCCGCCCGGCAGCCTGTCGAGGGGCTGGAGGCGGCCCCCGGCAGCTACGTCAAGGTACGGCTCAATCCGGTGTTTGCCGGCGTCAGGATGCAAGAAGAGGAACCCGCATGAGTACACAACCCCTTGCCGTGGGCCAGAAGGCTCGCCTGACCAAGCGCTTCGGCCCGGCCGAGGTGGCGGCCTTCGCCGGCCTCTCGGAGGATTTCAATCCCCTGCACCTGGACCCGGACTTTGCCGCCACGACGGTGTTCGAGCGCCCCATCGTCCACGGAATGCTGCTGGCGAGCCTCTTCTCCGGGCTCCTCGGGCAGCAACTGCCCGGGAAAGGGAGCATCTATCTGGGCCAGAGCCTCTCCTTCACGCTCCCGGTGTTCGTGGGGGACGAGGTGACGGCGGAGGTGGAGGTGATTGCCCTTCGAAGCGACAAGCCCATCGCCACCCTGGCCACCCGCATCTTCACCCAGGGCGGCGCCCTCGCCGTGACGGGGGAAGCGGTGGTGAAACTCCCTTGAGCGCCAGTGGCCCCCAGAGATACAACCAGCCCGGTCGGGCTGGTTTTATTGCCTGTGCTCGCCCCTTTTTCGGGGCAATTCGGCCCGGGCCCTTTCCCTGCCCCGCCTAACTGCCTAGAATGAGCCCCCGCTGTTTCAGCCATTCATCCAGCTAGAGGATTTCCCATGGAGACGTTTCTGCTCGAAGGTCACCCCTTCGTTGCCTTGTGTGACCTGATCAAGCATCAGGGTTGGGCCGATTGTGGCGGTGCCGCCAAGGCGCTGGTCGCCGAGGGCCTGGTGGAAGTGGACGGTCAGGTCGAGACCCGCAAACGCTGCAAGATAGTCGCCGAGCAGGTGGTCAACTTCAACGGCATGAAGGTAGTCGTGAAAGAAGGCGTCAGCCCCGAGATCCTCTGATCCTGACGCCCTGCCACGCAAGCGCTACCCAGCACAGTGGCCGAGCGGGCGGTCAACTTCAACGGCATGAAGCATGAAGGCCGTGGTGAAGGAAGGGAGCAGTCCCGAGATCCTTTGATACCGGCTTGAACAAGGGCGCCAAGCGCCCTCTGGCCTTCAGCTTGCCTTGATGGAGAGGGTCAGCACAAAGCGGGCCATGGCCTCGTCGCCGTTGCGCGACGGGCAGGTGGCCACCACCTGGATGGGGCGGTTGATGCGCTGACCGCTCGCCAGGGACTCGTCGATCATGGCGTCGATAAGCTCCCCCGCCGCGCAATCAAACTGCACGTCCCCCTCCGGGCGCTTCAAAAACTCCCCTTGCACATCCTTGAAGGCAAAATGCACCTTCTTGCGCCGCGCCCGCCCCTTCTCCATGACCAGGAGCCCCCCCACCAGGTCGGCACCGGTGGCGAGCGCCCCGAAATACATGCTGCCCAGGTGGTTGCGGGTGCGCCAGCCCAGCGGAATGCGGATGCGCAGCGCCCTGGCGTCCATCTGCTCGATGACGGGGGCACAGAAACCAATGACGGGAATGTAGCGCCAGGCGAACAGACGCAGGGCGAGGTTGGCTTTGAGGCGTTGCAGGTCCATTGCAAACTGATCCGATGAGTAAATGTGATACAAATGTTGCCAGTCTGCTTCCCGATAGACAAGCCTCCCGTGCCATCCCTGTGAGCGGCCCCCCAAAGGGTATTTGCAAAATTCATGCAATGGCCAGGTTCTATTTGCCTGGCAAATGATAAAATCGGCCTTTCCTGACCCCGGGTCGCCCCTCTCTTTTCCCTTTTTCCGATTTTTTTCAAGGTCCCGCCCCGGATGACGGGACCATGACGGCCATATTCGAATGAAACACAACGAGAAATACTCCCCGTCTGGGGGCTAGCCCAGGATCCCGCCCCCGCCACTGGGATTATTCGCAGTAACCAAACCCCCTCTCCCTCGCTAGGCTGTGTTCTCAAAATGCTGGTTTTCTGTCCACCAATAGCTCTCGTAAGTAACGAAGGCAGAAAGCCAGCTTGATAAAAGCAGCAAAACTTCCCGCCAGCTTTTCATATCTCGTTGAGAATCGGCGAAACTTCTTCAGCCATCCGAAGCACCGCTCGACCACATTTCGCCTGCGATAACGAGCTTTGTCTAATACCAGAGGTCGTCCCTTATGGTGCCGCTGCTGGTCGCTGCGCTGCGGGATGACTGCTTTTATCCCTCTGCGCCGGAGTTCGGCCCGCAAAGCCCTGCTGCTATAGGCCTTATCTGCGGCAAGATGCGTTGGTCGCGTGCGATAACGGCCTGATGAAGTCGGGATCCTTGCCATGGCCAACGCACTTGTCGCATATCTGATTTCCGCTGATTGCCCCGGCGAAAGGCAGAACCCCAGCGGTAAACCATTACCATCAGTGACCAAGTGAATTTTGCTGCCAAAACCACCACGAGAGCGACCAAGTGCTTGATTCACCGGAGTGTTTTTTTACGCGCTCCGGCAGCATCTTTGGATACCCTGACATTGGAGCCGTCCAGGCACCACAGGTCGAAATCGATGAGCCCTTCTTCATTGAGCTTGAGTTGCAGCGCTTCCAGAATGGCATCAATCCG
>NZ_JBFOCN010000034.1:0-28079 GCF_040907815.1 Aeromonas sp. s6 | reverse complement strand
CCGACATTCCGCACCTGATTTAGGAATAAATTTGCCGATAGCGCTCACCCAATACCTCCAAAATGATCTGCTGGTCTCCTGTTAGCTCCGTTACTTGTGGCGGAGCTTCTCCCAGTCGATATTCATGGATGCCACCAAAGCGCAAAAAGATCCAACGGGCCGTCGGCTGCTGGGTCGGTTTCTTTTTCATATCCGCCACACTGCGATTCTGCTCCACTAATCCCTGCCGGATCCGGTGCTCCAACGCTGCGTAAATCATCAGGCTACAGGTCATCACCATGAGCAACGCTTCAATCCGCTCCGGCTTTTTCAGGTACAGTGAGGAGGTTAAAAACTCCGGGCTCTTGAGAAAACGAAAGCCCCGTTCGACATTCTGCTGCGCTTTATAGGTGGCCAAAAGTTCGGCCATGGTCAGCGTATCGCTGTGGTCATTGGTCGCCAGGATGAACACCCCGGTCTGGTTGCGGGCCTCTTCAACGCAAGCCAGGCTAGTTGCCGCCAACCCAGTGATTTGAAACTGATGGCCAATTGGCTCTTCGCCACGCTTGGGTCTGCCACGTCCTGTATAAACGGGTTCACCTACCACTTCGGCATCCAGTTGCAGCAGCATCAAGCTGGCGGTAAAACAGCTCAACTCAGCTTGGGCATCCGCCTCACAAGCAAAGCGTCGGGCACACAATTTGGCGAAGGCTTTGAGCTCGCGGGTACTGTCTTTGAGCAGGTTTTTGGCCAATGTCTGCTGCTCGCGGTGGCTGGCTTGTTCGCTGCGCACCAGCAACCAACGTTGCGCGACCCCGGCATAATTCGCGTGTTGCCAACGGCCATGATAGCCATTGCCCAGAGCGGTCAGCGGTTGTGCACCTATGGTTGCCACGGCCTGCTTTGCCTCATTGAGAGTGACGGGCACCCGGGTCACAAATAGTTGCTGCTGTTGCGCCAGTAATTGCAAGGTATCGGCGCAGTACAGTGCGGCATCGCCGACCAGATAACGGCACTCCTGCGCGGCCTTGAGACTGCTCAAATGGCGACGAACGGTCTGGGCAAAGGCTTTGGTGTCATTACTATTGCCGCTCAGGGCCTGCATATAGACAGGTAGGCCGGCCTGATTTTCACAGATGAGCTCAAGGATCACTTGATTCAGCTCTGGCCGGTGATCACGACTATAACCACGCACCAGTTGCAGCTTACCGACCAGATCCCCATCGGCACAGTCATAGGCGCCATCGACGTGGAAGCTGGTAATATCGAGGTGCACTGCGGTGCTTTTGAGCCCCAGCCGCTCGACAACTTGCGCCGCCATCACCTGATACAAGGCGCTGACATCGGCCTCAAAGAGGGCATCGAGACAGCGACCGAGCACATCATCATTGAGGTCATCAGCACAGATCCCGGGGCCAATCAGGCGCTCAACCGGCTTGTTAGCAAAGAATTGCGGGAACATGTGCAGGGTGCTGCTGTGAAAGCCGAGGCCGTTCACTATCATGGCGACCAAGGCTTCACCATGTGAGACCTTGAAAGGCGGGGTTTTGGGGAGCAAGGCATCGATCATGCGGGCAATGCCCAGTTCCTGGCAGAGTGCGGCGACCAAACCAAGGTGATCGAGGTTACGGATCGAGATAGCGGGTGCGGCCATGATGATCTACCTGCAAAAGAGAGTAATAGATCAGAACGGCCGATCGCCGTCAAGCACTGAAAATAGCAAAATCAGGTGCGGAATGACGGGTGAACGGAT
The DNA here is from genome assembly GCF_040907815.1 of Aeromonas sp. s6. Taxonomy (NCBI): domain Bacteria; kingdom Pseudomonadati; phylum Pseudomonadota; class Gammaproteobacteria; order Aeromonadales; family Aeromonadaceae; genus Aeromonas; species Aeromonas sp. s6. The sequence continues at coordinate 26,347 of NZ_JBFOCN010000034.1, read as the reverse complement.
GGCCGGGAACCTCTTTGGCAACCAGCCCCCTCCCCCCTTCAACGAGGCGGGCACAAAAACCATCACGGCCGCAAAGGCGGCCGTGATGGTAGACAGGTTGAGACGCCCCTCACGAAGAGGGCTTTCGCTCCAGGGTCGCGGCCACCTTTCTTGCGGCCGACACGGTGAGCAAAGGCTCACCCGGATAGAGCATCAGGGCGCTTGCCCGCAGGTTGTCCGCCTCCGCCGAGCGCCCCAGGGCATTGAGGGCGATCACCATGTTGGCGTAGATATTGGCCCTCGGGGTATGGCGCACGAAGGCCTGCCCCCAGTCAAGGTAGGCTTCAAGCTCCGCCTGGTTGTTGGCTTGCAGACCGACCATGAGGCGCACCGCGTTCACGTCGAACTCCACCCGGGTCAGCCAGGCCATGGGGTTGACGATGTCGAGCAGGAGTGCAGGCTGCTTGTAACCGCCCCGCTCATACTTGGTCACCACCCAGGCGGTATGCAGGGCGGTCAGCATGAAGGGGATGACGATCAGGGGAATGGCGATGGCCATGAAGCGCAGCAGCAACCAGGGGCGGCACAGATGGTCGCGCCAGTTGCCGTGGTCTTGCTCCTCCACCTCCGCATCCATCGCATACAGGAGCAGCAGCAGCGCCCACCACAGGGCGATGGCGTGGTAAAAGGGGTACTCGGTCTGGGTGTGCAGCAAGATGGGGGTCACCAGTGCAAGCAAGGCGGCGCCCTTGACCCAGCCCGCCCGGCTCAGACGCCACAGCAGGGCACCGCCCATCAGCACCATGCCCAGCATGGGGGCCAGGCCCCCTTCCACCGCCCAGTAGAGAAACTCGTTGTGGGGGTGATCCAGGTTGTACTCGATCTGAACCATGGCCGGATTCAGCGCCTTGTCGGCCATGTAGTGATGGAGAAACACCGACTCGAAGCTGCCATAGCCCCAACCGGTCCAGGGCATCTGGGCAATCAGCTTGGCGGCGTAGGGCCAATAGATGGAGCGCATGCCGCCTGATTGGTAGATCTCGAGCCCTCGTCTAGCTCCGGCCATCAGGTATTGCGAAGCCAGCCCGGTCAAGATGCCCAGCGCTACCAGCGCGAGCATCCTGCCCAGCAGCCGCTCACGACCCAACTGGGCAGACAGCAACAAGAGAGCCATCATGCCGCCCAGTTGCCCGACCCGCGATTGCAAGATGACCAGCAGCAGGGAAGTGGCCAGGATCACCCCATAGCGCAACCCCTTGAGCCAGGGGTTGGCATCACCGCGCAGCTCCAGCCAGATGGCCAGTGACAGGCCGGTCGCCATGAAGCTCGCCATCACGTTGGGTTGCTGGAAGATGCCATAGGGGCGGTTGGCCTGGGTGTCATACCCAATCCAGTTGCCCGGCACCAACAGGTAATACTGCACCAGGCCGAGCAGCGCCTCGATGGCAACGGCCCCCAGCAGCAGATAGAGCAGCCTGTCTCGCGCCTCGCGGCCGAATCGCCACTGATAGAGGCTTGCCAGAAACAGCAGGCCTGCAAACAGCCCTAGCAGCCGGGGAATGGCATAGTCCTTGAGCTCGAATCCCGGATAGGCCATGGGTAGCAACAACAAGATGCCCCCCAGCCACTGGGCCGTCTGCAGCGGCGAGACCACCAGTCGCTGGCTGAGGGTCACATGCCACAGCCCCAGCGCCATCACCAGGCTGGCGAAGATCCAGCCCCAGGCATTGAACGGCAGATAGAGCCCTGCCCCGCCCGGGTTGTGCATGAAAAAATGCATGCCAAGCAACCAGTACAAGACTGATGTTCCCCAAAAAACCTTTTGAACCAAACTGCTCTCTCTTCCCATTTATGCCTCATCATGCATAAAAAAAGCCGTGACAGTAAAAACACTATCACGGCTCATTAGACTAACGAATCAATACCGAGAAGAGTCTTACAACGGCAGACGTTCAGTCATGTCATACAAGGTATGGCTTCGGCTAAGCATCTGCCCCCCATCTCTTGTCAGAGGAACCCATCCAATAGTTCCCTTGGATGTTGTGGGACGAATCAACATCAAGTCGAAGGGAACTGTAATATAGATGCCTTTGGTAAAACTGCCTTCCCCGTACTCTTCGGCCGACACATCCGTCAAGGTCGCGTATGCTCCCATCACAATCCCGGACTCAAAGCGCTTGGAGAAATCAAACGTGGCCCCCAGGTCACCAGCCAGATAACGCCCGACAGCTACCTTGGCAGTGACATTGTCCATGAAAGGCAACTGCCAATAGCCAGTCAAGTGACCCGTAGCAACGTCGTAATCAGCCATCTTCAGGGTGTTGTTCCAATCACGCTGCTTGACCCAGTTGGTATCCAAACCCAGAGCCCATGACTGACCGAAAGGACGATAAAGCACCTCTCCCCCGACACCGGCGTACATCATTTCCAGATAGCCGCCGTATGCCTGGCCGTACCACTCCTGACCAAGTTGCTCCATATGTGTTAACTGGAGGTTGTTCAGCAGAATATTGGAAGAGTCGACATACTCTCTCACCCAAGTGCGTACTCTCGGTAACGCATCCGTGTCGGCAGGTGGTGTTTTGTAATTAAATTTGTCGTAATTGTTCGCAATATTGAAGAACAACGTACCCTGTAACCAATCCTTATCGGAAAGACGCAGCTCACTGTTGGCATTAATGCCTATCTGATACATATAAAATGATTCAGGACCACCAAAAGATTGCGTCAGGGCCGGGTCAAATGAATAAGAGAACCACTCTGGTTCAGATTGGTAACGGAGCGTTCCCTGAACAGGAGCAGGTACTTTTTGATGCTCTTCTACCACTGCCTCCTGCCCAAGAACCTGGGGCTGGTTCGCCTTTCGCACAGAGTCGAGATCAATCACCGTCTCTTGCAACTGGAAATCTCGCTGGCGCTCAATGACTCTCAACTCTTCGACAGTGTCAGGCAGATGATTAATCGCAACCAGAGCAGTACGATCGATCGCTTCTTGCTGGTCCCTATATTTGTGCTGTTGACCCAGCAAGGTTACAGTGGACTGGTCACTATAAAGTGATGCTGTATTCCAACCAGCATTGCTTTCAAACTGTCCTGCCATGACAGGCCAATCAACGTGTGACGAGTCTATCGGGGCCTTTTCAGCGATATACACAGGGCGAGGCTCATCTAAATGATTCTGACGTAAATCATTAAAGTTGGTCCGAAGAGTAACACCCCACATCAGAGTATTTCCCCTCTGATAACTAAGATGAGTGTCCATGTAATCAAAAAGACGATAAACAGCACCTATATTGATAGGAGATGAATGATCAATCTTCCCGGCAAATTCATTGCTGTAATCATTGCCATCATATTCCAGCTTCAGGCGAAGTGGCTGCCAAGGTGTCTGGTATTCAACACCCCCAAACAAGGCAGCATTACCGTGGAACATATTTTTTGTTTCAAATTTGCCACCACCGCTGGAATAACCATTATCTCGTGAACACCAATCATTTTTCCACTCGCAAAAAGGATTGGTAATGTTCCCGCTCTCCCCCATATTTCCCCAGCCCATACCAAGGGTGAAATCAAACGGGCCAACACGCTTGCTGCCGACAATGTACTCACTGTCAAACAGCCCGGTCCCCATCAGGTCACGAAAACCCATAGAGAGATTCGGGATCCAGGTAGACTCTTCCAGCAACCTGACTTTGACATCCATGCCCTTGTCTTTGTAAGTCTGGTCGCCACTGAAGTCGGGATTCGCGTTATAAAGACGAGTTCTTACGTCGGTATAACGCAAAGTGGCTTCAAGCCAGTCGAACGGCTGCACTGACATAGACCAGCGACGGTACTGTTCATTATCAACATAATTGACACTGAATTCACCCGTCTTGGCCATTCTGGCGGTTGGCATTTGCAGCAAGCCAACGCCGCCGAAGTCACTTTGTGATGGGCCTAACGGTTCAAAAATGTCGGCATCAGCGTGTGTTGCAAAGGATACCAGCAGGGCAATCAGTGAGAGTCTTGGATAGGTCATTTGGGCATCCGATTCGCTAACAACGTCAACATGCGTGTATTCAAGTCTTTATATTGCTCAGGCAGCACACTCGGAGCAAAACCGACAAACAGAGTGGCACCAGGCATGGCTTCGACATGGCGTTCATTCCAGATGGCAACGGGGATCCACTCAGATTTGCCACTGGGGGAAATCAGATACGCGCCGGTGTCATCACTTCCGGACAAGCGATCCAGCTTTTTCCAGTACTCTCTCAGCCCTGCCGCAGGCAAAACCGGGGCCTCACTAGGGTGAGCAATTAAGCCAGCCAGATAGATTTGCGAACGGCGAGGGGCAAGATACAGCTGATAATCCCCCTGCAATACGGGGTTGGCACCTGAGGGCGCCAGGCTGATATCCGGATCCACAGGCAATTCGAAACGCCCTGTCAAATGCAACTGCTGCAACTGTTGATTCAACTGTAAAGCGGCATGGGCGAGTTCAGCTTCATCATGCTGCTGCCAGTACGTTGCCAGCAAGCTGAGATCCTTCAGCACGGCTTGCTGTTGATACTCAATGTCTTTTTGGCGCGCAGGAGTAGAAATATGAGCGACAGGCCAATAATTATCGTACTGAGAGACTGCCGAGTTTAACAACGCGTCACTCAACAGCATGGACTGGGGATGAGTCATTGTTGCTGTCGGTTGACCTTGCCACCAAACAGACACGGACACATCTGCCATAACAGGGGCAGCCCCCAAGGTTGCGAGCAATAAGCTATATATTATTTTCATGATGAATAGGGCTTAAGGAATGTCATTTCGATCATTGGCAAGGAAGGGCCTAATTGCTGCTGGAATTTACGAACTTGACCTGTCTGCTCATCGATCCAGAAATGATTCAGCCATCGCTCTTCATTCGGGGCGGTAACGACATGCTCTTCTACAATCGTCGTTTTATAGGGGCGGTCCATAATATTCAGAACCTCATTCCCCAACTGCGTGTAATGCATACTCAAGGGATAGCCACTGGTGTATTTTTTCGACCACTCAGCGACACTATACCACACCATTGAGGGTGTCTTGTCTAACCGGGAAGTCTTCAGCGGATCCTTATCCAGACTCCCCAGATAGCGCAAATCATTTGGCAAACCCACTGTTTTAATCAAGCGCCCATGCTGAGTCACAAACATCACACCATCGGCGCTCATCCATGACATGCGCGGACCATTGACATATGCCAGTACAACCAACGCCTGGGGAAGATCGCCCACCTTGATATAGGCACTCGCATAGGGTAGCGATCTCAGCTCGGATGAGGTCAGTACAATATCATCAGGCTTGTTGAACACATAACCCAGAGTCTCGATCGTCTGATGGGTCGAAGTGCTGCAGCCAGCCAATAAGAACGTGGCTGACCATGCCAATAATCGGGAGGGGAAATAAGATAAATACTGTGCCACGCGCAATACACCATCCATGAGGGATAAGAAGAAAACAAGGCTGCTCAAACAGAGCAGCCTTGTTGAATATTATCGGGTTGAGGTGGTAGTGTTGTTGTTGTTGTTGCGGCTGTTGGATTCAGACACAGCAACAGCGGTCACCAGTGCAGCAGCAGCACCCACGGCAACGACGGTAGTAGTCACCCCGGCAGCAGCAGCAGCAGCGCCAGCACCGGCAGCACCGCCACCCGCGCCAGTACCAGCAGCACCAGCAGCTTCTTCTGCAGCCATGGCATTAGCAGAAACAGCCAGCAGCGCAGCCAAAACAAACGCACTCTTTTTCATCTTATCTTCCTTTTTGTTGACACAGCTAAAACATAACACTGAGTGGAACCCCTCAGCCTTATCTAGTATTACTCAAAGGAGGCATCGATTGAACCTACGATTTCGCCTCCCTGAATATTACCAATCCCTTATCGATTATCTGCAGCAGGATCAGGCTTTGGTTTTATCACCATAGCTATATTGATAATATCCGTAATTGCCGTAATAACTGCTGGCTTTCTTTTCTACCGCGTTGAGCAGAATACCCTTGATCACTACACCATTTTGCTCGAAGCGACGAATCGCCACTTCCACCTCTTTCACCGCTGTCTGGGCAAAGCGTGCCACCAGCAAGGACGCCCCCACATGCTGACCGACGATGGCCGCATCGGTGACCGCCAGGATCGGCGGGGAGTCGACGATGACAAAGTCGTAATGTTCGGCGGCCCAATCCAGCAGCGCTTTGAAGCGAGGATGCATCAGCAATTCTGAGGGGTTAGGTGGCACTGCGCCACGACAAACAAAATCGAGCCCGTCAAAGCCAGTCTTGCTGATCACCTGCATCATCTCGCTTTGACCCGCCAGATAGGCGCTCAAGCCAGCCCCCATCTCTTGCCCCATGACTTTTTGCATATAGCCCTTGCGCAAGTCCGCATCGATGACCAGTACCTTCTTGCCCCCCATGGCCAAGGTGGCAGCAAAGTTGGTCGATACGAAGGTTTTACCGAGACCAGGGCCAGGACCCGAGATCATGACGATGTTGTTTTTGGCCTCCATCATGGCGAAATGCAGGCTGGTACGCAGACTGCGCAGCGACTCCATCGCCAGGTCGGCCGGATTACGGGCGGCCAGCAAGGCTTCATTGAGAGCCATCGCTTTTCGACCTTTCTTCTTCTGCTGCTCTATCTTGGCCTGATCTTCGGAATAGGGAATAGTGGCGTAGACGGACAGCCCCATCTCTTCCAACTGTTCGGGGCTCTCGACCCCCCGGTGGAATGCAGCGCGCACCAGGATAAGGCCCACTGACAACATGCCTCCAAGCAGCGTCGCCAGCACCACGATCAGCGGCTTCTTCGGCTTGACAGCCCGGGTTTCGACTGCCGCATCATCGATGATACGCACATTACCGATGGTCCCCGCCTTCATGATATTGAGCTCTTGCTGCTTGTTAAGCAGCTGGACGAAGATCTCCTGGCCCACTTGCACATCACGGGTCAATCGCAAGATGTCCTGCTGGGTTTTCGGCAGGCGCTTGATCGACTTGTTGATGTTGTTCTTGGTGTTGATCAGAGTCTGGCGCTTCTCCATCAACGCGATATAGGCCGGATGCTGACGGGTATAGAGCTGTTGCAGCTCGGCTTCACGGAAGGTCAACTCATTGAGCTGTTTCTCAATCCCGACCATGGTGTCCAGTGCCGCTTTCGCTTCGAGCGACAGATCAACCGACTCGTTCTGTTGACGATACGTATTGAGCAGTTCTTCCGAACGGTTCAAGTCATCTTTGACCTGGGGCAGATGGGTCTGCAGGAAATCCAGGCTCTTCTGGGCTTCTTCGGTCTTGCGCAGCACGTTCTGCTGGAGATAGTTCTGACTGATATTATCGAGCACAGCACGAATGCGCCCCTTGTCTTCCCCTTCCAGCGCCAGGGAGATGATCCCGGTATTCTTGCCCTTCTCGCTAACTTGGAGACCACTTTGTAATTCGGCAATCACATCAAGTACAGGCTTTTTGGCCAACGTGAAAACTTGCCCCTCATAAGCGGCCACATCAGACAAGAGCAGTGTTACATCTTCGTTCTGAAGCAATTTACCCACCTGACCTTCCAGCACCCGGCCTTTCACCTCCAAGGTAAAACGGTTTTCTCCGGTCAAGATCAAAGTGAAGGAAGTACCAATCAGCTCGGATGCCACCTCAAAACGACTAATCGCCATCCTGGGATAGGGCTGGCCCATCAGGCGAGACACACCGCGGCCAACCAGCGGGAAGAAATCGGGGGTCACCACAGTATCAAGGTGGAGCTCTTGTACCGTGCGGCCAAGCACCATGCGCGAGGTCAAAAGTTCTATCTCAGCGGCGGCATCAGCCTGTTCGCCACCCAGCACATCGGCCATGTCACCGAGAAGAGCGGTGCCGCTGGCCTTTTTTTCCACTTGCAGCAGGGCGTTGGCCTTGAAGACTGGTGTCGCCAGCAAGGCGTAAGCAACACCCATCATCATAAAGAAGCCGGTGATACACACAATCCACCAACGGCCATCGATCAGGTAGCCCAGCAGGCGCCCCAGATCGATCTCATCGTTTTCCACCGCAGCACTATTTTGCCGGGACGAAACAGAAGAAGTCGTCATTACACAGAGTCCATTTTTATTGTCAGATAAACCCGAACACAGGCACAGGCTGTGGTTACAGTTTTTTTACCCAGGCATCGGCCCCACGCACCAGCAGCTGGTAAACGTGCTCGTAGGCTTCCCGGCTGAGGCGATAGGGATCTGGCACCTCGCACTCCCCCAGCCAGTGGCCAAAGAGCATGGTCTTGCCGCGGGCGCCAGGATCAATAGCGGTCACGGCGGAAATATGCCCTTTCTCCATGACAAGGATGAGATCGGCCTCCTGGCACAACGCGCGGTTAAGCTGTCGCGCAACATGCCCCTCCAGAGAAACCCCATGTTGCAGGGCTACGTCGCTAGCGACCTGATCGGCCGGCTTGTCGACCAGGGCGCTCACTCCGGCAGAGCGGATATCACGGCCGGGCAAACGCTCCCGCAGCAGACGCTCACCCGTCGGGGAACGACATATATTGCCCACACACACGACGAGAATTTTCTCAAACATATTACTCTCACTCTTTCATCTTCACCCCGATGCCAACAGCCCCGAGTCAATATCCATTGAGCGTTACCAGTTGCGAACCCGCAACATGCCTTCCGTCAACTCGTTAAAGCCAGTGATGGAGGGAACCAGTTGACTCAACACGCGATTCCAGCGCGTCACAGGTGCGGTAGTCACATACACAACGTCATAGGGTTGCAACGCAAACTCCGTCCCCATCACCAGCGCAGTGGCATCACTCAAATCAAGTTGATAGATGGCGGCTTTCTGCTGTGACTTGCCTGCTGGGCGTAATACGAAAATCCCTGTGGCATTGGCAGCATTCTGGTTCAAGCCCTCGGCACTGCTCAGGGCTTCCGTCAGGCTCATCCCCTCCCGGCCGATGGTCAGGGTTGATGCCTTGTTGACTTCCCCCATGACAAACACTTTCTGGGCATCATTGCGCGGCACATAGAGCATGTCGCCATCACGCATCAGCTGATTGTGAGAGAGATCGCCGTACTGCAGCAGATCCTGCATCGACAGCGGATACTCCTTGCCCTGACGTGTCAGCACCACATGGTGCCAATCCGCCTCTTGGGTCAACCCCCCCGCCAAATTGAAAGCATCGAGCAGGGTCATCGGCACATTGGTGATGGGCTGTGCCCCCGGTTTGGCCACCTCGCCGGAGATATGGACCTTCTGGGAGCGGAACGCCGCGACGTTCACATCCACCTGCGGGCTCTCGATGTACTCGGCCAGGCGTTTGGCGATATCGACACGGATCTCGGAGACCGTTTTGCCCACCACCGCCACCTTGCCGATGTAGGGGTAGAAGATGGTGCCATCGGCATGCACCCAGTTACCCGCTTCGCTGGCACTGCGGTAGGAACCGGCTGGGATGGTCAACTGAGGGTGATCCCACACGGTGACATTGAGGATATCGCCCACACCGATCCGGTATTCATAGCGATTGATCTGGCTATCGAGTTCAGGGTTGGCCTTGCCAACCACAGGGGCCTTGCGCAGGGAGCTTAACAGCGCTGGTGTCACCGGATAGACATCAGCCAACTGGTCGACATCAACAGAACCTGTCGCAATCTGAGTCTTGCCACTGGTGGAAAGATTGGTGCCCGGTACCACTGTGCAGGCACTGAGCAATACCACAGTTGACAAAAGAGTAAAGAGCTGAATCCTTTTCACTACCACACCTTATTAAGCTTGCCATCAAGAACTGAACGGAAAAATCGCCGTATGATAGCGGAAATTGAGTAATTAAATGAGTAATTTTTCTATTCCCAAGTACTCTGATCTATAAATGTAACAAACTATTAAAATCAACATGAACTAAGACATAGTTCATAAAAAAGTGCAACAAATATTTTTTATATGGCAATATATACAAGCCTCTCCTGTAGCAAACCACATTAGCAAAAAAATACTTGCAAACACAATTTTAATTAAACGATAAAGTCTTTATATATTAAAGTTGCGTTTATATAGAACGCATTCGCTTGTACAGTATAACCTTTAAGAAATTAGGTGCTAACCTTACCAGTGAACGTAATATAGAAACTTTAAAAAACTGGTTGAGAGTAAGAAAATTCGACCGATACATTATATGGTATGTCAACAACTCACCTTTAAGAAACTTAAATCCTCGACGCGTAATAAAATCGTCTCCAGTACGCATGCGCAACAACAGTTTTGGTAAGTTAGCTAGTTTAAAGCCTGACTGAAGCACACGAATCCATAGTAAATGATCTTCTGGATAAACATCTGGATAACCACCGACTTGAATAATCACTGACTTTCTAAATATAGATGCGGGATGGCTAATTGGTGAGCGCATCTTAGCAAACTTAGTGATACTCTCATGAGAAAGTGGCAACCAACGACTAGATATTTTCATACTAAAATCTGAATTCCACTCCTCTATAAAACCACTAGAAACGGCAATATCATGATTAGAATTCATAAATTCGACTTGTAATTTAAATCGTTCTGGCATTGCTATATCATCAGTATCCATTCTCGCAACTAAATCGTATTTACAATACTGTAGACCTTGATTTAATGCTACTGCCAATCCCTGATTATGAGACAAGGCAACGATAGTAATTGCATCTCCTAACTCAGAAATCCAATATTCAACCTCTGCATCAAGTTCATGAGTTAATGGACCATCCTTAACCAAAACAACCTGTGATGGTTTCATTGTTTGATCATGCCATATACTTCTCATGGCTTGAGTAAAATAAGCTGGAGACTCTTTGCAGTAAAGTGATAACAATACAGAAAACCTAGCGCCCATAAGAAACCCACTCAAATATAAGATATTCAATTATTAAAACAGGTCAAATTTATATTCACAAAGCATACATTTGTGGAATATGTTAAGTGAAAAAATCACACTATATACAATGGTAAAGAACAATGCATACATTCGCTTTCCATTTTTAGGAAGCGTAAAAATTAAAGCTGGCACAAGAAAAATCTCAACAGAGGAAAACATTGATGCCATTCGGCTAGAGAATACTGCAAAGTCATTAAAAACAATCAATATCAGTGAAGACAGCGCATATATATTTATAAAAAACACATTTCCAAAAAAAACAGCCAACCTTTCCTTGTTATATAGAAATACCAAACAAAAAATAATTGTTTTTATAGTCGTAGGATTTAACACCCCCATAGAATAAGTAAATCCACCTTCATCTAATATATATGCATTCAGAGGTGCATTAAACGCACTTGGCAAGTAAGGCATAATAAAGGCAAACAAAACAGAAATATCGAATAGAATGGCTAATGGTAATGTGATACTTAAAAAAATAACATATCGTCTGAGTGTTAAAAACTCTATCTTCAATAAAAAAGCAACGTATGCAAACAAAGAACTTATATGGAAACCTGCCGCGGTGAGGAAAAGAAAAGCAGGCCTTAAGATCGCCCCCCTGTGTGATATGAGGACAAAAGATAATAACACGATATTATATGCAACTGCGGCCCTGATTTGGATCATGTCTCTATACAGAAATACATGTGACATGTATATCAAAATAGACCAAGGAGCTATTTTCTTATAATAAATAGACGAGACAAAAAGAAATAGCAATGAAAAAAATGACACAATTAAAAATTGAGCCATAATATTCCCCCCAAATAAAAAAGCATTAAATTTTTCAATTAGGGTATATAGATATTCAAAATTGGCGCTTTTATAATACAATGAGTAAAAATAATTTAAATCATCAAGTGAACTACCTAGTTTTCTGGCTCCAGCAAAAATAAATAGAAACAAACACAACAGCAATGTGAAATACGTATAAAGTTCTCTTTTAATAAAAAGAGAAGAAATTGAAAAAATTATAAAAATGCACGTATAAAATAACACTAGATCATATCCTTGTAATTTCTTAGGTAACCTAATGCCATTTTTTCTGCTGTTAGGTTTTCACTATACACTATTTTTGATAAAGTCTTCATCTTTATCAAATCATCATCACTTAATCTAGATATAGTATCCCTAAAAAACTCCGGTTCGTTACTTCCAACAAAACCTGAATAAATATCCATATTATTAATTTCACGATGAGGAGCAATATCTGATAGTATATACGTCAAAGACTCTGACATTGCTTCTATTAAGGCCATAGGCAGCCCTTCTGCACATGAAGATGATAGAAAAACATCGCTCTGAGCTAGATATAATCGTGGATTCGCCACATTTCCCATAAATTTTACATTTTTTTCCTTATAAAAACGTCCCCTCACTTCATCAAAATAAGGTCCATCTCCAAGAATAATTAATTCTGAATTTTCCTTTCTTGCATCAACAAACCCTTGTATTGCTACCTCATGATTCTTTCTCTTATTAAAAACACCAACCATTATATATTTTTGTCCGTTTATCTTTGCCTGCCCCCTACGGCCCTCAAGGACACCATTCCTAACAAATGTAGTTACAAAATTAAATTCTCTGGACACAAATGTTGATACAGACTCAGAACAGGCAATTATGCGATCCATTTTTTTTAATGATAACTTATGGACCCATGACATAAGGGTACCCTGTAGATAACCTTTATCAAATACATAATCCACATTTATATAATTATGTAAGGTTGATATTTTCTTGATTTTCTTAACAAAAAAAGCACTAAAAAAATCAGGCAAAAGGCAATGACTATGAACAATGTCGTATAACTTAGCCTTCATTAGAAATTTAATTAAATTAAAAGATGGTCTAACGATAAAGACTTGTTCACAGCATGCTTCAAATTCCGACTTTAATTCACCGGAATTAAAAGCAAGCAAATCGATCATTACATCTGGATTTACATGTTTGATGTATACACACAAATTTAATGCAACATTTATAGGACCAGATTTTTTAAGAGATGGCACAACCATTAATAATCGCACTTATATTTCCTTTCAATCTAAAACTTTCAGATATTTATATTCGTATATTTAATGAATATTTCCACTCTAAATGAAAACTATCAATAGATAATTTCTGAATTACCTTCATATAAAGGAAGTATGTACTGCCATCTCAAATAAAACGTGACATATTCATTCCTGATTACCCATGACCCTCAGCCAGCTTCAAGAGTCGATATGGCATCGGCGGGCTTGCCACGACGGCATGCCCCAATTCAACCAACATGCTCTTGAGGTCAAAACGATGATTAAACCGGAAGCAATACTCTGCAAGGTGCCTCGGTAAATGCTTCGCTCCGAGCGTATGGCAACTGCCCCGCAGCGAGTTCTTCACATTCCCTATCATCGTGTTTACCCAGTTGAATGCCGGATGATCCAGAAAGTCCAGGTTGCCCCCGGTGACAACACCCAGGAGTTCACAATTGGCCTCCTTGACCGCTTTGAAACAGGCCAATCCATCTGATATCACCGCGCTACCACTGGCAACATGCCGTTTTGCCCAATCAGCAATGGACTTGGTTTTGAAACCATCGACCACCGTCATCCGCATCTTGATTGGATGCCCTTCCTTGTTCAGGGCCACTGCCGCCACAAACGGCGTCTTGCCTGTCGCGCCCCGACCTCGTTTGCCACCACGGCGCTCGCCACCCCAGGGTGAGAGCGTGAACACCCTGTTAAATTTCAGAGAACTTTTGCAAACCGGCAGCGAGTACAGTGTCCAAGTAATCACTGCTCATTGCCGCTATTTTCTGCTTGCGCCTGATGCTCGCCTTGCGTGATGTCTCGGCCCTTAGCATGTTCACGGCCATGTGTCGGATACAGGCCAGATTCTCCGCCGCGTCTTCGCGATAGATGGGGCACGCATCTTCTCCCATCGTCACATCCAACACCCAGTGAAGCTCGTTTTCGATGGCCCAATGACCGCGCACGGCACGGGCAAACTCATCTCGGTCAAGCACCTTTGAGCTGATAAAATAACGTTGCTCTATAGCTATTTTTTGATTTTTTTCAATACGATAAGAGATGGCTACACCCAAACTCTGCAACCCGTCCCAATCGGCAAACCGGGCCGCCAGTTCCCCGGCCGGGATGACATGATATTCACGACCGTCAACGCGCCCATGAGCCTGCTCTACCGCCACCGTCTGCGCTGACAGCGGGGTGGCCATGGCAGGAGCGAGCGCTTGTTTCACGGCCTCAAGCAGCTTGGGCTGATTACCCTTGACGGCCAACAGGTAATCCCCACCCTGCTGCCGGATAGACGTGGCAATGGCAGTCTGGCAGCCCATGGCATCGATGGAAACCAGGCATTGACGGATGTCGAGCAGTGCCAACAATTCGGGAATGGCGGTGATTTCGTTGGATTTTTCAGCGGTTTTCACCTGACCGAGCACCAGTTTGTTGGCGGCGGCGTAGGCGCTGACCATGTGGATGGTCGATGAACGATCTCCGGGTTGATAGGAGCGACGCAGGGTCTTGCCATCAACAGCGATCAATGCCCCGTCCATCTGCTGCTGGATGGCCTGGGTCCAACGAATGAATGCTGCCTGGAACTGCTCGGGCTGGATGCGGGAGATGATCCTGGCGATGGTGTCATGCACAGGAATACCATTTAGAAACAGTCCTTTATCCTGAAGCCATGCCAGATGGACCTCGCCAAAGTCTTCGATGTCCTCCCACCCCTGAGCGCCACCAATCACAGCGCAAACGGTCAGAAACAGGACATCGTAAAAGGGATAAGAGATTTTTGCGGGCTGGCGATTATCGTGGATTTCACTGAAAAACCGGGTAAAGAGGGCATTGACTGACATCACATGGCTCCAGAAAAGAGCACATAAGATCATAGTCAGATCGTGAGGTCAAACCCATTTTTTGGTTAAAAAACATTCATGATCCCGCCCTGGGTTCTTAATCAAGCTATCTCTGTTGTACGCAATTGCGGCAATAATTATAAGAGCTAAAACAGATAATCTATCAAATATTTTCAAGAAAAAATTGGCTTTGTCAGCATTAATTTCAAGATAGATTGATGGTATTAAAAATGCCAACACTGTATAGACTGCAAAAACTGTTGTGCATACGCACACAATGGGGATGTACCGTTTATTGAGCATAGATTTTCTATTGGCAATCACAAGAATCACCAATAACAATAAAGATAATAACCCTCGTTCTCTAAAATAAGTATCCAGACTGGATAAGAAGAGTGCTAATGGAAGAATTAATAAACTTAGCGTCATGCTAACTCTCATAAATTGTCTATATATCTAACAATATTGCAACCATACTTAAATGACATGTTTAAATTCGCAACCAGAAAACTTAGGGAAAGTGCGAACAAGTATCCCACGAACAAAAAATGAAAATTTTAGTCATTTAATATCAATGGGTTACCAGTAAATGCTCTCGTGCCATATGACTTATTCGCACCTTCCTTAGTCGACATGAATAACATCCATGTTCTTTAAGATAATACTACCAGAGATAGCCTCTTTAAAAATTGGTGACAAGTTTTTTAAATAAAAGATATGGTTAATTATGTTTTCATTCCCAATAAGGTTTATTTGACAAGAACTCAAAAAACCATAGACATGTACATACTGATATTTCTTTAATAACTCAGAAACTTCTCTTTCTGCAATAAATCTAGCTTTTATTACTTTCAGATATGATGGTGGAGAATATTTTATTTCTCTTGGGTGTGGTAAATAAAAAGTCTCTCTATCAGTATCCTTCACCACCTGCCAACATTTATCCAGACTACCCTTTATATCAACACCGGAAATAAAAATATCGGAATAGACAGAACCGAGTATAACATTACAAGCACTTATCTTTGTGTTGGCTTCAGCCTCAGCAAAATCCTTATCCCCCGAAGAGAACATATTAATGCTCATTGTTCTAGGTATGATGTTTTTATGGCTACCGTAAATTGTATAATGACATTGACTGGATTTTTTTATTGATTCCATATCGAACTGTATCATCAATACTGTTCTACAAACCTTTCCTATCACGCCCACTTTTTGTGATTGATAGTAGATACTGCCAGGAATGATATTTGCCGAACCATCATCAAATGTAAATAGATGATTGAAGCTAACTCTCGATAGAATAAAATGAATTAATATATTGTCGATGGATGCAACAAATACAGCATCATAGCGTCGCTTAAAGAAATGTCTGAAAATAGCCGGGAAGTAGAGCGGATATTTCAACTTCATATGAATAAACGTCACTTTACCGCAAATTTCTCTCATGTCCTGCAGTGTGTTTTTTGTGACATCATTATCTATTTTACTGATATAAAATAGTTCCACATCGTCAGGAAGAAGATTCCGGTGTGCAATAATGCGTGATGCAATAACCAACTGGAGATGCGTGTAACAGACAAAAAGATTCATTGTTGGAGATCCGCTGAGTTTATTGCAATATTATTTTTTATAGGTGATACGCCAGGAAACAGCACTGACCCGTGATGCCAGCCACCATGTGGCAAAAAATCGAATGCACATCGAGATAGCGAAAGCCATTGCAACACCCACTATGCCCATATGCTCGATCAGGTAGACAAGCAGCGCAATGTTCAACAATCCGGTGGAGATGGTGACGGCAGACAAGGCACCGGTTCTCTTGGCATAGAAGATATAATTGGCCACCATCAGATACATCCCGCCAAAGGCTTGCCCAAGGCATAGCCAGCCGATGACCGTCGTTGCCCTTTGATACTCGGCGCCTGCGACCCATGTGACCACCCAGGGGCCGACGATGAATGAAAGGGCCCCCAGACCGGAAACAATGACAAAGAACAGATAAGTGAACTTGACCAGTCGTTGCAACTGATAAGGGTTATTGTCCGACAGGGTTCTGAAAAGCCAGGGCACCAGCGCCTTGTTGATAGCATCGAATACGACAGCCATCCCAAGACTGAGCTGCACGCCAAGCATATAGATACCTGCCTCTGCCACCCCCAACTGGCGGTTGATAAAGAACCTGTCTATCGAGCTCAACAAGAATATCCCAACCACATGTGGTACCAGAGGAACCCCAAAAGAAAGCGCCTCTTTGAAAAATGCCTTCTTCAGGGGTAATAAAACCAGCAAGCGATCCCGATAGAGCAACAGCAGCCCTAATCCGGCATAGACGACACTGGTTGCCATCAGCGCATCAACACGCCCGGTGGGGCCCTGCTGATACCCGATAATCAACGCCAACGACAATATCAGTACAAGGACACTTTGGCTGACTTGCATGACGCCGAAAGAAACGGCCCGTTCTCTGATTTGCCACTGTCCCAATCTGAACTGAATAATGAAATTGGCACTGGAAATAACAAGCGCAAAATACACCCATGAGGTGGGTATATTCAGCCATTGACTGAGCTCTGCCGACAAAAAGAAGCAGACAACCCCGAGGGTCAGTGAACTGAGCAGCAGGATATGCAGGCAGGTACCATTGAACAGGGCCAGGGCAGAAGCATCGTGCTTGTCATAGAATTTGCGGTTAGCAGCCCCTACTGCGTTTAGCCCTGTCAGTGCGGCCAGCCCCGTGATCAGTGTCTGAAACATGGCTATCTGACCGTATTCATCAGGGGTGAGATAGCGAGTCAATACCGGCAACAGCAGAAATGGGACTAATGCATTAAGTATGTTTGATAATAAATAGATGCTGGAGCGTTTTAATAATCCCATGTCAAACTCAATTTATAAAATAAAAACCATCTTTCATTTTCAGAAAGAGAGATTATTGACGAAAAAAGATTAATTTAATACTTAAAATAAGATTTAATAAACTCAGCCATTTTGAAATCAAACTCATCGTCAATATCAACCGAACTGTTTTTATCCATTACATAAGCAAATGCTCCGTCCGAATAAATTTCTGATAGAGCGCCAACAAAGTGGCGAGCAAAAATATAAATGGCACCATTTAAACGATAATAAGGCTCTAAATCCTGACTTCGCTTATTTGCTGCTGCTGGTATAAAACCATCCATGCTGAGATCACTAGGAAGGCGATTACAATATTGGATAGGATGGTCCATTTCGCATACAGAAATAACTGCAGATGCATCTTTCTCATCATATAACGCCATGGCCTCTTTGATATGGTCAGTATTACGCAACGGCGAAGTGGCTTGCAAAAGGGTCACTTTAGTAACAAGGCCATATTCCGCTTCAACCCATTCAACCATATGACTGACAACATCATTGGTCGTCGCAGTATCGCTGGCCAACTCGGCTGGTCTCAAAAAAGGAACCATTGCGCCGGCACTCATTGATACATCGGCAATGGCCTGAGAGTCGGTGCTAACCAATACCATGTCGAATAGCTGGCTATCCAATGCAGCCTCGATCGTCCAGACGATAAGAGGCTTGCCCGCCAAGGGCAAAATATTTTTATTAGGGAGACGCTTGCTCCCGCCTCGCGCCGGAATAATCGCAATATTGAGGGCCATTATACCAACCCCTTGATATCGAGCTGAGCCTTGTGGAAATCATCCATACGGCCGATATCGAGCCAGTATTCGTGGATCGGGAACATCAATACCTCTTCCTGCTTGGCTATTTGCTGTTCAAGCAGGGTTGGCATATCGATACGCTCTTGCCTTGGCACATTCATGAATAACTTCGGGCTGACCACATAAATCCCCGCATTGACAAAATAGCGCTGGATGGGTTTTTCCTGCATTTCGAGGATGCGGTGCCCATCTCCGCTGATCACCCCATAGGGGATCTGATAGTCATATTCACGAACACACATGGTCGCTACAGGCTGGTATTTGTTATGGAAATCAAGCAGACGATTGAAGTCCACCGTGGTCAGTACGTCGCCATTGATCATGATAAGCGGCAAGGCGGGGATGTCGGCAGGCAGAAGCCCCAGCGCGCCGCCTGTGCCTAACGGCATCTCTTCATGCACGTAGCGAATATTGGCACCCCAGGCTGAACCATCGCCAAAGTAATCGGTGATCTGCTCGGGCATATAGTGGGTGGAGATGTAGATATTTTTGAAACCCGCCTTGAGAAACTGGCTGAGCAGGGTCTCCAGAATGGGTTTGTCGCCCACCTTGAGCATGGGTTTGGGGCAGTTGTCGGTGAGCGGGCGCAGCCGGGTGCCAAACCCACCCGCCATGATGAAGACGGGGTTGTCGTAGCTCGGTGTTTGTGCCGCCTGCTCCCAGGTTTCCAGTCCGATCAGCTTGCCGGCCTCATCGACCACCGGCAGGGAAAGAATGCTGCGCTCACGCATGAGATCCAATAATTGTGTACGGGCCATCTTGACAGAGACGGTGATGGGGGTGGTGTTCATCACCGCCGTGACGCTTTGCGTCAGGGCCACATTGTTCAGGATGGCACGACGGATATCACCGTCAGTGACCACCCCCAGCAGATGCTGCTCTTCATCCACGACCAGACAGACCCGCAGCGCCTCCGCATTGATCACGGCCAGGGCATCACGCACCGAACGTTCGGGTGACAGCACCACTTTTTCCCAATTTTTGCTCATCCAATCCATCCTTTACTGCTTGATAGGCATCACGCTGCCCCGGGCAACGTATGCAATCTGCTTTTCTCCAAGAGGGCGCGTCAGCGTAGCACCTGCCCCCACCACGGCATCAGCGCCAATCGATATGCCCTGGATCACGGCGGCTCCCGTGCCGATATGTACTCTCTCACCCGTCACCACACCGCCGGATAACACGGCGCCCGGTGCAACGTGATTGTCACTCCCCAGGTGGCAGTCGTGATCCACGATGGCTCCGGTATTGATGATGCTGTTGGCTCCAATCCGGGTGCCGGCCTGAATGATGGCCCCCGCCATGACCTGGACACCCTCTTCCAGCACGGCGTAATCAGAGACCATGGCCTTAGTGCTGACGAGCCCGGCAAAACGGTAGCCGAGGGCGCGATAACGGGCAAACAGCTCGGCCCGCAACGGGTTGCCCGGCAGAGAGCCGATGCCATTGACCAACACCACCTCATCCGGATGGTGGGTCAGTATTTCCTCGTCATGCCAGAGGGGAATATCAGCCAGCGCGGCGCGCGCTGTACCTGCAGCGGGCGCAACCAGCGCGATGGGAACCACTCCCTGGCTGCGCAGCATGTCGACCAGCACCGAGGCGTGCCCCCCTGCCCCGAGGACGATGACCGGTTTATTCACGGATAGGCTCACCCGCCTGATAGGCACGTTTGGCCGGTTGCCCCAGGAGCTGCCAGTAGGCATAGGGGCTCATTCCATCGCCTGGGCGCTTGATGGCGAGGTTGTCGGCACAGAGGATGGCGCCCTCCTCAATGTCGCAGGCAGCGACCAGGCTCTTGCGTGCGATCTCCTTGTTCTTGATCTCGCTCGGGCGAGGCCCTTTGATGCCGTCTCCCAGTGCCAGTTCCACATCGCGGATCCCTTTCACCATGGCGGCCAGTTCATCGGGTTCAAGAGAAGCCTTGTGATCAGGCCCTTCCATGTTGCGGTCCAGCGTGAAGTGCTTCTCGATGAGGCAGGCTCCACGGGCGACTGCCGCCACCGGGATGGTGATGCCCTGGCTGTGATCCGAATAACCGACCGGCAACCGGAAGGCGTGCGACAGGGTATCCATGGCTTTGAGGTTGATATCCACCATGGGCGCCGGATACTCGGTCGTGCAATGCAGCAGGGTCACCTTGTTGGCCAAAGCGGCCTGACCAGCCTCGCTGGCATAGGCAGCCATGAAGGCGGCCTCACCGGGCTGCGCATCCTGCGGCGCGGTCAATCCGAAGGCTATCACCCCCAGGGCCGCCTCCACTTCTGCCAACGTGGCCATACCGGTCGAGACGATCAACTCGCAACCGGTGCGAGCATGGGCCAGTACGAAAGGCGCATTGGTCAGTTCCCCGGACGGGATCTTGAGGGTCTGCAACTTCAACCGGTTCACCAGAAAGTCCAGGCTCTCGGTATCGAAGGCGGTAGACAGAAACGCGATACCGAGAGACTCGCAATGGGCGATCAGACGAAGATGGGCATCGAACGAAAGCTCAAGGCGGGAGAGCATGGCAAACTGGCTCTCTTCCTTGCCGGTGTTGGCGGTTTGATAAGCAGCCTGCTTGGCCTGGCGGGTCACCAGATTGGCTGCCTTGAAGGTCTGAAACTTGACGACATCGACGCCTGCCCGGTGGGCAGCATCGATCAATGCCACGGCGAGTGCTTCGTCGCCATTATGGTTGACGCCTGCTTCGGCGATGATGCGGATCATGGCGACGGACTCCTGTCGAGATCATGGAACTGTTTGATGGTGGGGATGGCAAAATGCTTCAGGCGTGTCACGATTTGGCCGCTGGCGTCCCCTGCACCATAGGGATTGACATAAGCATCCGGGCCCATAGGCTGCAAGGCCTTGGCAATGCATTGCGTAATGGCCTCTGCCTTCGCGTCGCAATGAAGCACACTCTTCGCCGCCAGGCGCCCTTGTTGGCGTTGGCCGATATTGATGGTCGGGACACCCAGAGAAGGCACTTCGATGATGCCGCTCGACGAGTTGCCGATCACGGCGGCACAGTGTTTCACCGCGCTCAGGTAACGTCTGTAACCCAAAGACGGGATGGCCAGCACGCGTGCAGGATTGGCAGTCGCATACTGCTCAAGCAGTGGAATGATGGCTCGACCACCGTCATCTGCATTCGGGTACGTCAGGATAACCTGATGGTCGGGATAGTTATCCAACGCCGCCAGCAAGGCACTGAAACTCTCCCTGGCCGGTTCATCGGCCAGAGTCACGGGGTGATAGGTCACCACGAAGAACGGTGAGTCCAACGTAAACCCAAGAGAGGATTGCAGCTCGTCCATGGACAGCAGCGGTGTCTTGATGATGTGGTCCAGACCGACGGCGCCCACGTTGAACACCCGTTCAGGCGCCTCCCCCAACTGAATGACACGCTGTCGATAAGGCTCGGCGGCCGTGAAGTGCAGGTAGCTCAACTTGGTAATGGCATGGCGAATGGCGTCGTCATAAGCCCCCTCGGTGATCTCGCCACCATGGAGGTGTGCTACCGGTATGCGCTGCAACATGGCCGCCTGGGCTGCCGCCAGCGCTTCAAAGCGATCCCCCAGGATCACCAGCACATCCGGTTGCAAGCGGGCCAATGCATCTGCCAGCCCGAGCAAGGCCACGCCCATGCTTTTGACCACCCCCACAGAGGTATCGGAGGAGAGCAGCATCTCGATGCGCTCATCGATCTTGAAGCCATCCTGCTCTATCTGCTGATAGGTCAGGCCGAACTCGGGGGACAAGTGCGTACCCGAGACGATCAGCTTGAGCTCCAGGTCGGGATCCGCGGCAATGTCTTTCATCAACCAATAGAGCAGCCCGTATTCGGCGCGAGTACCGGTAAAGACGGCAATGGTGTTGGCCATGTTCAGACCTCGACAGGCGAGCTGGGCAGGTTGATCAGATGGGCTTCCAACCATTCGGCATTGTTAAGCTCCCCACGCAAGGCATGAGAGAACATGGGCAGGCGATGCATCAGCTTCCATACAGGCCGGGTCATGACACCAGCCTTGTTCAGCTCGGTCAGCAACGTATCCCGCTGGGTCTGATCTTCACAGACAATCGCATTGAGCCAGTAGTTGGAGCGTCCATAAGAAGGCTCGGTCACAAACTGGCATGCCTGTCCCTTGAAGAACTCGGCATAGTGCATGGCAAGCGCCCGCTTTTGCGCCAGGAATTGCGGCAGGGCTTCCATCTGGGCACATCCGAGGGCCGCATTCAGATTAGGCATCCGGTAGTTAAAACCGGGTTCATCATGATAGAACTCGAACGGATGGGGTACCTTGGCGGTGGTGGTAATGTGCTTGGTGCGCGCCCCCTGTTCGGCATCCTGGCAGAGCACCATGCCACCACCACCCGTGGTGATGATCTTGTTGCCATTGAAGCTCAGGGCGGAAAACGCACTCAGCGTCCCCGTGTGTTTGCCTTTGTAGTAGGAACCCAGGCTCTCGGCAGCATCTTCCACCAGGGCGATCCCCCAGGCTTCGCACACGGTCTGAAGCTCATCGAGTTCAACCGGATGACCAAAGGTGTGCATGGGCACGACGGCTTTGAGGCGGCGTCCGCTTGCCTTGTGGATGGCACCTGTCTCGGTGCGAGACGCATGCTCTTCCAGCCAGTTGGCCAGGGCAACGGGACACAGACCCAGGCTCTGGCGTGATACATCGACAAACACGGGTTCTGCGCCCATGTGATACAAGGCATTGCAGGTCGCCACAAAGGTCAGGGGCTGGGTGATCACCAGATCCCCTGCCTGCACACCTGCCATATAGAGCGCGATATGCAGCGCCGCCGTGCCATTCATGGTGGCAACGGCACGGGCTGAACCGGTAAAGGTGGCTATTTGCTGCTCGAACTGCTCAACATAGGCACCGACACTGGAAACGAAGGTGCTTTCGAGGGTATCGAGCACATATTGACGTTCATTGCCGGCAAAGGTCGGGGCGTGAAGAGGGATGAAGTCATCGGTTTTGTAGGTATCACGAATAAAACGTATCAATTGAGTATGCATACCGATTCCTTACATCTTGCCGTCGAGATATTTGCCCGTTTCTTTGTGACCAAAATCCGGGATCATGGCGAAGAACAACTCGACGATCTCTTTCTTGTCCCAGGCGCGTTTTGTTTTCATAGCTGCAATGGTCTGCTCGAAATGGTTGAGCAGATCATTCTGATATGAGGGTTCATTTTTGATGATGCCCAGGTTCTCGAACCGGGCCATATCCAGCACTTCCTTGTCCGTGAAGAACTCTTCGAAGTCTTTTTCACCCGTGGTATCACTCTCGGTAAACAGGCAGGGCCACATCCCCTGCTCGGGCAGGCTCGCCATCAAGGCTCTGGCTTCATCCTCGTCCTTGCACAGATGCGGCTTGTAACCATGCTGCTCCAGATACTTCACGGCGATTTCGGCGAAGGTAATCAGGTGCAGGGATTCGCTGAGCTTGGGGAAGAAGATATCCCTGTTCTCACCGAAGATGCAGGACATCAGGCACAGCTCACCGGACTCCTGGGGAGTCACGAAGTAGCGTTTGATGTCGTTGGGGGCGACGATGGGCTGACGCTTTTGCAAGCGCTGGTTGAAGCCATGCAGCAAGGAGCCATCGGAGAAGGCCACGTTGGCAAAGCGCGCGGTTGAAATGGCAATCTGTTCGCTGCGGCGCATCAGGAACATCTCCATGATGCGCTTGGACGCCCCCATCATGTTGACCGGATTGGCCGCCTTGTCCGTCGAAACACAGAAATACTTTTTCACTCCCATGTCAATGGAGTGCTGAATGGTTTTGTCCGTGTTGAAGACGTTGACATCGATCATGCGCATCAACGTGAAAGGATCTTTCTCGCTGCGTACATGTTTGAGCGCAGAAAGATTGAGCACGTAATCATAGGCGCCGTCAGCTTTGATAAAGGCGTCATATTCAATGGAGCCGATATCCAGGGCGAACGTCTGGAAATCACCATCGATATACCCGAACGAGCTGCGGATATCGCGCACCAGCTCGACCATGTTGTTCTCGCTGATATCGACCACATGCAATTTACGTGGATTTCTCTTGAAGATCTCTTTGGTTACCGCCTGGCCAATAGAACCGGCGCCCCCTAGAACAAGAAAACGGGCTTTACTCACTAGTTTAGACAGTTGTTTCTCATTCCTGCCGATATCCGCTGAAAATAAACAATCACACCTACCAATTAAATTCAAAACCTTACTATTCATATTGAAGACACCATTAAAAAAATAAGCGATTCGTCAGCAAAAATATGACACGGGTTTAATATACTGAATGAATGTGAAAGGCTGGCTTTAATCTCAACTAATCGAAAGATCATGTAAGAGAACATCATTATCCGCTGAGCAGTTCGTGAACAACAAACAATTACAATCATGAATATACATGACACGAGCCTCTTATAGGCAGATATATCTTTTGATATCCATGTATATGTTACCAAATGCGAGAAATATTCCCAAATAAGAAAATCATGAAGCCAAACCAGCTAAAAACACAAATATACTTTTAAAAATAAGTAACTACACTAGCTATAACTAACATGACTTTATCATCGCCCCATCCCAAACAACACAGTCTTGACCGTCAGTAGCAAGATCTTTATATCCAACATCAGGCTTTGATGCTTGATATAGAAGATATCGTATTTATGCTTCCACACTGCATCTTCGATAGATGCTCCGTAGGGGTATTTGACCTGGGCCAGGCCGGTAATTCCGGGCTTGACCGCATGGCGAAAACGATAATATGGAATGACCGTTTCTAACTCTTTGATAAACACTTCCCTTTCTGGTCTCGGACCAACCAATGACATTTCACTTTTAAAGACGTTGATCAGTTGCGGCAATTCATCAATACGAGTCTTGCGAATAAAGCGGCCTACACGAGTAACACGAGCGTCGTTTTTACTAGCCCATTGGGCTCCATTTTTTTCTGCATCATTTCGCATAGAGCGAAACTTGATGACGTCGAATTCCTGGTTGAACTGGCCAACCCGGGCTTGACGATAAAAGATGGGACCAGGTGATTCCAATTTGATAGCCAGTGCGGCCAGCAGACCGATGGGGATGGCAACCAGACTGAGCGCAATGGCAGAGACCAGATCCAACGCACGCTTGACAATGCGATTGGATGGACGGGAGAGGATGGAGAAAGATTTCATGTGCAGGAAGTAGCCGCTGTGCAACAACTCCACTTCTGTACGTCCAAAACGTCGGTCCAGATAACTGACCAGCGGTTCAACGTAGGCGCCATATTTGGTGGCCAACACCAGCATTGCGGCCAGTTCATCGGGAAGGTCACCACTCTTGTAATGCACAAGGGTTTTGCCTTTTAGCTGGGTCATGTCCGTCACATTGAAATGCGACGTGAACGGATAATCGACTAACACTCGCTCAATAAGAGCCTTGTCACTATCACTACAATACACATAAAGCTCATCACTTTTCATGTGAACTCGCTTCAGCTCACGTATGAGATGACCAATATCTTGTGAGTGCATCTTCTCTGTCAATTTTTCATTCGCTGCGTTCCATAATGCAGCACTGCTGTTGATTTTATTATCCATTTCCCTTTACTCTCTAATTTTAATATCCCGAAAGGCAAATATTTTAATTATTGTGAATGCCTCCAAGCCATCTCATGAGGAATTATTTCGTTATTACACGTGATCTAAGGAAGGTGCGAATAAGCGGGGAAATTCTTCTCGGCTGACTCAGTCATTTCATTTCTTCATGTTTGAGCCGTTTTTTCTCCCGTAAATGCCTTGAATCAGCCTATTTAGACCGTTTCTTCGCCATTTAAGGCGTTATCCCCAGTTTTTAGTGAGATCTCTCCCACT
>NZ_JBFOCN010000033.1:0-94587 GCF_040907815.1 Aeromonas sp. s6 | reverse complement strand
AATCAGGCCGCCCGATGAAGCAGGAACCCGGTACTGCGCGAGCAGCTATCACCCAGTAATGGGAATCCCCCTCCTGTGACGCGAAGCGCTAAGGTTGGGGAGGATGTCAAAGAACATGACCAAGACGACAAACACCAGGATCCCCAGGGCAATGTAGTCAAGTACCATCGATTTCTCCCGTCTGAGTCGCTAACAATGCTTCGATTGTCGAGTCGAGGCTTCGGCAATAATGACAGCATATGCCGTCGGTGCAAGTCTGCAATCGGAGAGTTGGTGTGGCGGTACAGGCATGGTTCATCGGTTGCTCATTTAACACACAAAATTGATTTGGTTAGATAAAATCAAGCAGCAATGGATGCCCGGGCAAGGTGAGAGGTGAACCTGATGAACGAATGGTGCAGTGGCAAAGGATGGCGGCTTGGCCTGTTGCTGATCTGCCTGTTGTGGTCCCGCCTCGGCTGGACCGCCGAACCCAGAATGGAGCCCAATGAGCAGGAGTTGGCACAGACCCTGGTCCTGCTTCATGAACCCATCGTCATGCTGACGGCTAAATATGGCAACCTGGATGGGGCGGCCAGGGTACGGCTGGCCCATGAGCGAGTTCAGCGGATGGAGCCAAGCGACCTCATGACGCCTGTGGCCGTGACGAAAGGCAGTCGACACGGCCAGGAGAGCCGGGAGTTTCTGGTCAATGGCAAGCGCATTCTGGTGCTGCTGGAAGGGGACCTTGATGAATTCGACGAGCTGACCCTGGATCAGGCGGCCGAACGTGTCCTGCATCGGCTCGACGGCGTGCGCATCAAGTATCTCGAGCTGCACTCGACCCCCTATTTGCTCAGAGCCGTCGGCTTGGCGGTGGTGGTCAGCCTGATCTTCTTCGGCCTCATCTGGCTGTTGCAGCGGGGGCATCGGCGAGTCAGAAAGTGGCTGGCCAACCGCCTGTTGCTGCAGAAGGGGCTGGTCCCCCACTCCTGGCGCCAGGTCACCGGGAATGTCGAGGTCCGCTTGCTCGGCCTCATCACGCTGCTGCTCATCTTCATGCTCACCTATGGCTGGCTGACCTATGTGCTCGGCCTGTTCCCCCAGACCCGGGCCTGGAGCTATCAGCTTGGGGAATCCCTGTTTGCCCTGTGTGGCGACATGCTGGAGGGCATGATTGCCGCCATGCCCGGTCTGGTAACCGTGCTGCTTATCGTGGTCATCACCCGTTTCTTCATCAAGATGCTGGCCATCCTCTTCGACCGCATCGAGCGTGGCCAGTTTCGGGTGCAGGGTTTGCACGCCGAGACCATAGGCGCCACCCGGCGACTGCTGTCAGTGGTGATCTGGCTGTTTGCCCTGACCGTGGCCTACCCCTATCTGCCGGGTGCGGATTCCGATGCCTTCAAGGGGATCAGCGTCTTCTTCGGTCTGATGGTGACACTGGGATCGGCCGGTATCATGAACCATGCCATGAGCGGCCTGGTGCTCATTTACTCCCGCGCACTGCGGCCAGGGGATCTGGTGCAGATCGGCGAGGTGGAGGGGATGGTGAGCGAGCTCAATGCCCTCTCGACCAAGCTGGTGACGCGCCAGGATCACGAGGTCACGCTGCCCAATGCAGTGGTGGTGGGGGGCAAGGTGGTGAACCTGACACGGCTGGCGGGCGAGAAGGGAGTGGCCCTGTTGACCAAGGTGACCATCGGTTATGACACCCCCTGGCGTCAGGTACATGCCATGCTGGAGCTGGCCGCGCGGCGCTGCACCCGGCTCAATCAGGATGAAGCTCCCCTGGTGCGGCAGTTGCATCTGCAGGATTGGTATGTGGAGTACGAGTTGCAGGTGAGGATGAAGGCAAGCGAACTCCCTGCGGTGGTCAAGACGGAGCTCCATGGCCATATTCAGGATGTCTTCAACGAGTTCGGGGTGCAGATCATGTCCCCCAACTTCATTGCCCAGCCGGAACAGGCTGTGCTGGTGGCCAGGGAGCAGTGGTATCAGGCGCCGGCCCGGGCGCCCGATTCCGCCGAGCCCCCCGCCAGAGAGTGACCACAAAAAGCAGAGGCCCGGCAGCAATGCCGGGCCTCTTGTCATGAAGAGAAGCTGATGCCTCAGCTCTCCTTGGCCTCTCTCAGTTGGGAGGGCCTGAATTTTACCAGGAAGGCGAGGGTGATGAGGGCGGTGCTCACCAGACCGATGATGGTGGAAACATTCATCTCGAGGCCGAAACCGATGGGGGCGTTGGCCAGGTAGGTGATGACCACTGCGGTCATGAAGATGGCGGGAATGGTGCATACCCAGTGCAGCTTGCCTTCCTTGATGAGGTAGGCGGCCGCAGCCCACAGCATGATGACGGCGGTGGTCTGGTTGGCCCAGCCGAAGTAGCGCCAGATCACCCCGAACTCTGCCTTGGAGATGATGAAGCCAAGGATGAACATGGGGATGGCGATGAGCAGACGCTTGGCCATGGGCTTCTGGGTCAGGTTCAGGAAGTCCGCCACGATGAGGCGGGCGCTGCGAAACGCGGTGTCACCGGAGGTGATGGGCAGGATCACCACGCCGAGGATCGCCAGGATGCCGCCCACGGTACCGAGCAGGCTGGTGGAGACTTCGTGCACCACGGCAGAGGGGCCGCCGCTGGCCAGGGTGGCGTTGAGTGCCTCGGTGCTGTCGTAGAAGGAGAGACCCAGGGTGCACCAGATGAGGGCGATGATGCCTTCCCCAATCATGGCCCCGTAGAAGATGAAGCGACCGGAGCTCTCGTTCTGCATGCAGCGCGCCATCAGCGGGGACTGGGTGGCGTGGAAACCGGAGACCGCACCACAGGCGATGGTGATGAACAGCAGCGGCCAGAGCGGCAGATCCGTCGGGTGCAGGTTGGAGAAGTCCATCCCGGTGTTGTAGAAGCCCTTGCCGGAGACGATGAGGCCGATGATGAGGCCGACCGACATGAAGACCAGCAGCGCACCGAAGATGGGGTAGAAGCGGCCGATGATCTTGTCGATGGGGACGATGGTCGCGAGGATGTAGTAGGCGAAGATGGCCGCAATCCAGTAGACCAGATCGGTGGAGGTGAGGTTGGCGAGCAGGCCCGCCGGGCTCAGGACGAAGACCACGCCCACCAGCATCAGGAGCACCACGGCAAAGAGGTTCATGAAGTGCTTGGCGGCGGTGCCCAGGTGCTCACCGACCACGGTCGGCACCGAGGCGCCCCTGGCGCGTACCGACAGCATGCCGGAGAAATAGTCGTGGACCGCACCGGCGAAGATGCAGCCAAAGACGATCCAGAGCATGGCGACCGGACCATAGAGGGCACCCAGGATGGGGCCGAAGATGGGGCCGACGCCGGCGATGTTGAGCAGTTGAACCAGGTAGACCTTCTTGTCCGACATGGGGACATAGTCCACCCCGTCCGCCATGGTGATGGCGGGGGTCTTCAACTCGGGTTTGGGCCCGAATATCCGTTCGATGAATTTGCCGTATATGAAGTAGCCGGCTATCAACAAGCCGACACAGAGGAAGAACCAGATCATTGCTACGCTCCTGCTTTGTTATTTTTTGGTGTGCGCAGCCAGTGTAGGTGGGGACTTCTGTTAACGGCAGGTGAAAGGGGGTGAGCGGCGACATGGCGACCCGAGTGGTTGCCCGCTGTGATCCGGCGCACATCGCGCCCCGCTTTATTCCAGTCCCAGCTCGTCTTTTAGCTCCTTGAGGTAGCGGCGGCTGACCGGTACCCGGGCCCCGCTCGGGGTCACGATCTCCGCCAGTTGATTCTCCAGCAAACGGATTTCGAAGATGGCGGCCGGGGCCACCAGATACTGGCGGTGACAGCGCAGCAGCGGGGTCTTCTCCTCGAGGGACTTGAGGGTGAGCTGGGTGTGAAACAGCTCGCCCTGGCAGGCGACATGGACGCCGCCGAGATCGGAGAAGGCGTACTCCACCTGGGAGGTTGGGAGCAGCCGCACCCGGTTGTGCAGGTATCCGGGGATATGGTGGATGGTCGGGGCCAGGGTCCCGACCGGTTGCGGGGTGATGTCCTGCCTGAGCCGCGCCAGGGTCTTGGCGAGGCGCGCCGGCTCCACCGGCTTGAGCAGGTAGTCGAAGGCGTTCTCCTCGAAGGCCTGGATGGCGTAGTCGTCGAACGCGGTGACAAAGACGATGCGGGGCAGGGGATCGAGCATGGCCACCAGCTCCATGCCGCTGAGCTTGGGCATCTGGATATCGAGAAACACCACATCCGGCTTGAGTTGCTGGATGAGGCCGAGCGCCTCGATGGCGTTGCCCGCCATGCCCAGGATCTCGATGTCGGGATCGCTGGCCAGCAGCTCTGCCAGCTCTTCGCGGGCATAGGGCTCGTCATCGACGATCAGGGTGCGGATCATGTCATCTCCTTGGCGGTGGTGCGGGGTTGTCGTGGGAGTGTCAGGGAGACCCGGGTCCATTGCTCCGGCTCCCACTGGACGTCAATGCCATAGCGCTCGCCAAAGGCGCTCTTGAGGCGCTTGTCCACCAGGCTCATCCCCAGACCATCCCCCTGGCCGGATGGCTGCCAGGCCCCGGCGTTGTCTTCGACGCAAAGGGTGATCGCCTCGGGGGTTTCCCTCGCGAAGAGGCGAAGTCGCCCCTCTCCCAGCAGGGAGCAGATGCCGTGCTTGATGGCATTCTCGATGAGGGGCTGCAGGGTGAAGCTCGGCAGTTGCACCTCGGCAAGGTGGGGCGGGATCTCGTTGATGACGGTGAGCCGCTCGCCAAAGCGGGCCTGCTCTATCTCCAGGTAGGAGAGGCAGTGCTCCTGCTCCTCACGCAGCGTGGTCAGGCCGCTCTGGCGCTTGAGGTTGTTGCGAAAGAAGCGGGAGAGGTGCAGCAGCAGCTCCCGTGCCCGTCCCGGATCGCGGCGGGTAATGGCGCTGATGGTGTTGAGGGTGTTGAACAGGAAGTGGGGGTTTATCTGTGCCTGTACCAGCTTGAGCTCGGATTGCACCAGCAGGCGCTGCTGCTGCTCCAGGCGGCCTGCCAGCAGCTGCTGGGACAACAGGTTGGCGATCCCTTCTCCCAGGGTGTGATTGATCTTGAGGAAGAGCCGCTTCTTGGGCTCATAGAGTTTGATGGTGCCGATCACCCCCTCGTCACCCTGCAGGGGGATCACCAGCACGGAGCCGAGCTGGCACTGGGGGGAGATGCTGCAACGATAGGGCTGGCTGTTGCCATCTGCGAACAGCACCTTGTTCTGGGCGATGGCTTGCAGGGTGATCGCCGAGGTGATGGGGGTGCCCGGCTTGTGGTGATCTTCCCCGGTGCCGATGAAGGCGAGGATTTTGTCGGTGTCCGTGATGGCGACGGCGCCGACGCCGGTCTCTTCCTGAACGATATGGGCTATCTTGCCGCTGGCCTCCGGAGTGAACCCCTGGCTCATGATGCCGACGGTACGGTTGGCGATGGTGAGCGCCTTGGCGGAGAAGACCCGGGAGAACTTTTCGTACATCCGCTGCTGGTCGCGGATCATGCTGATGAAGAGCGCCGCCCCGCAGGAGTTGGCGAGGATCATGGGGGTGGCGATGGTGCGCACCAGCAGCAGGGACTTGTCGAAGGGGGTGGCGACCAGCAGGATGATCACCATCTGCATGATCTCGGCCACGAAGGTGGTAAAGAAGGCGACCCTGGGTGCAAAGAGGTCATTGACCCTGCCTGCCCGCATCAGCCGCCAGTGCACCAGCCCCCCCAACAGCCCCTCGCAGGTGGTGGAGATGGCGCAGGCGAGATCGGTGAACCCCCCCAGAGTATAGCGGTGCAGGCCGCCGGTCAGCCCCACCAGGAATCCCACCAGGGGGCCGCCCAGCAGTCCCCCCAGTACGGCACCGACCGCCCGGGTGTTGGCGATGGCGTCATCGATGTCGAGGCCCACATAGGTTCCCAGGATGCAAAAGCAGGAGAAGATGACATAGATGAGCACCTTGTGGGGCAGCCTGACGGAGTAGTTGGCCAGGGGACGCAACAGGGGGCTTTTGGAAAAAAGGTAGGCGATGACCAGGCTGACGCTCATCTGCTGGAGCAGAGAGAGGACTAGTTGCATAAAAAAGCTTCCTCAAACACCACGCCGGAGCCGGGCGTTGTCATGACGCAGGGTGAGCCTGAGCCCGTCTTGATGCGGGCTGCGGGCTGAACGCTGCGGCAGTTTGCCAGAATGGAAAAATAAAACCATATAAAATCAGCACGTTAAATTGATATTTGTGTAATCGATGCCCGCTTGATATTGCTGATGCGAGCATGAAGGTATCCACCGGATACGCCACACGGAGGTGGCATGCTCCGCCCGGCCATCGGCTGGGCGTTTTTTATCCAGCTCCAATGGTGGACGATTTCGAGGGGACCTGAGCAATTATTCAGGTTTGTCCAATGAGTTATCCCCAGCTTCTGGGGATAACTCAGAAGGCGAAATAGTAACAGACCCGCCGACCCAGACCGAAAAAAGCGCGTTGTGCGTCGTCCAGCTCTTCCTGTCTGAGGGTGGCGACGATGCTTCGCGCATCTTCCCGCAGATCGATCATGGCCACTCCTTCCGGCCGCTGCCCCTTGAGGTAGGGCAGCACCTTGGGTCTGAGGGGCATGCTGGGCTCGGTGGAGAGCACCAGGGCCAGGGCATCGTCATCCAGGCGCACCAGGGAACCCGGTGGATAGACCCCCAGCACCTTTATCAGCAACCTGACCTGGGTTTGCTCGAACTTCTTCTGGGAGAGCTTGTAGAGCTGGCCGATCACCTGGCTGGGCCCCGGCGGGTTGAGGCCGCTGCGCGGGTGAAGCAGCTCGTCATAGTGATCCACCAGCCCGATGAGGCGGGCGAGGGGGGGGATCTTGTCGCCCTTGATCCCGAGGGGAAAACCGCTGCCATCGAGGCGTTCGTGATGCAGGTAGGCGACCTCACGGATCCTGGGTTCGAAAGCCTGCAACTGGTTGAGCATCACCAGTCCGTACTGGGGGTGCATGTTGAGGAAATTCTGCTCCGCCTTGCTGAGCTCCCCCCGCTTCTGGATGATCTGGCTCGGGATCCTGAGCTCGCCGATGTCGTGGATCAGGCCCGCCAGACCGGTCTCCTCGATCTCGACGGGATTCATGCCAAGCTCCCGTGCCACCAGCATGGCGATGAAGGCCACGCTCAGGCTGTGTTGCAGCAGGGTATCCGTGTTCTGGTTGCGGATGAGGTGCAGACCGAGCGGCCCCTGGTGTTCTGCCAGACGGGCGGCGGTGCTGCGCACTATCTGCGCAGTATTGGCCAGGCCTTCGTCCGGTTTGAGGTTGAGGGCGCCAAGGGCGTCGCGAAGATCTGACAGGGATTGACCGAACGCCTTGTCCGCGATGCGAAGGGAGCGCCTGAACGCCTTTTCGTCGAAGGTGGGGCCCTCAGAAGAGGGGGCGGTATCCCCGGTGTCGCTCATCTCAAGAGAGGGAACGGGTTCGGCCCGCAGCAGGGGCTCTACCGGCAGATCGCTCTTGTCGGGATCCACCATCAGCAGGGTCAGGTCGAGGTGGCGGATGATGTCGAGCTGCTGCTGGTCCTTGATTTTGAAGGCGTTGAACATGAAAGGGTGGCTCGTCCATCCCGTGGGAAGATGGATGTAGTGGCCGACTCTCAACTGCTCGATGGAGGCCTGTATCAGCGCCATGGACTAGCTCTTCTGTCGAATTTGCCTATCAACAAGCTAGCAAAATTAAACAGATAGACAAACAAAAAAGCCCGCGCATGTGCGCGGGCTCTTGTCATCCGTGGCGTTTATCAGGCCTTGGATTTTTTCTTGTTGTCCACCTTGGTGTCGACCTTGGCTGCAACCGGGGCGGCAACAGGGGCTTCCTCGATGAAGGGACGGCCGTAGTAGGTGTCCATCAGGATGGCTTTCAGCTCGGTGATCAGCGGGTAGCGCGGGTTGGCGCCGGTGCACTGGTCATCGAAGGCTTCCAGCGCCAGCTGGTCTACCTTGGCCAGGAAGTCCGCTTCGTTCACGCCGGCTTCGCGGATGGAGGCCGGGATCCCCAGGGTGGCCTTCAGCTCGTCCAGCCAGGTCAGCAGCTTCTCGATCTTGGCGGCGGTACGGTCACCTGCAGCGGTCAGGCCCAGGTGGTCAGCCACTTCGGCGTAGCGACGGCGAGCCTGCGGACGGTCGTACTGGGAGAACGCGGTCTGCTTGGTCGGGTTGTCGTTCGCGTTGTAGCGGATGACGTTGCTGATCAGCAGGGCGTTGGCCAGGCCGTGCGGAATGTGGAACTCGGCACCCAGTTTGTGGGCCATGGAGTGGCACACACCCAGGAAGGCGTTGGCGAACGCGATACCGGCGATGGTAGCAGCGTTGTGTACTTTCTCGCGAGCAACCGGGTCGTTGGCGCCGTTGATGTAGCTGGACGGCAGGTACTCTTTGAGCAGTTTCAGGGCTTGCAGCGCCTGACCGTCGGAGTATTCGTTGGCCAGCACGGAGACATAGGCTTCCATGGCGTGGGTCACGGCGTCGATACCACCGAAGGCACACAGGGATTTGGGCATGCCCATCACCAGGTTGGCATCCACGATGGCCATGTTCGGGGTCAGCTCGTAGTCGGCCAGCGGGTACTTCATGCCGGTGGCGTCGTCGGTCACGACCGCAAACGGGGTCACTTCAGAACCGGTACCGGACGTGGTGGTGATACAGACCAGTTCGGCCTTCACGCCCATTTTCGGGAACTTGTAGATACGCTTGCGGATGTCCATGAAGCGCATGGCCAGGTCTTCGAACGCGGTATCCGGGTGCTCGTACATGACCCACATGATCTTGGCGGCATCCATGGGTGAACCACCACCCAGGGCGACGATCACGTCCGGCTTGAAGGAGTTGGCCATCTCGGCGCCCTTGCGGACCACGGACAGGGTGGGGTCGGCTTCCACTTCGTAGAAGATCTCCACTTCCATGTTCAGCTTCTTGAGCAGGCGAACCACTTCATCGGCATAGCCGTTGTTGAACAGGAATCGGTCGGTCACCACCATGGCGCGCTTCTTGCCTTCCAGGTCGCCCAGGGCGATCGGCAGGGAACCACGACGGAAGTAGATGGATTTCGGAAGTTTGTGCCACAGCATATTTTCTGCCCGTTTTGCGACTGTCTTCTTGTTGATCAAGTGCTTGGGACCGACGTTCTCGGAGATGGAGTTACCACTCCAGGAGCCGCAACCCAGGGTCAGGGACGGGGCCAGCGCGAAGTTGTACAGGTCACCGATACCACCCTGGGTGGAGGGGGTGTTGATGAGGATACGGGCGGTCTTCATCTTGTCGCCGAAGTACTTGATGCGGTCGGCATTGCGATCCTGGTCGGTATAGAGACCGGAGGTGTGGCCGATACCACCGATGTTGACCATGTCGCAGGCCATTTCGACGGCTTCTTCGAAGTTCTTGGCACGGAACATACCCAGCGTTGGAGAGAGTTTCTCGTGAGCGAACTCGTCTTCCGCGCAGAGTTCCAGACCTTCACCGATGAGGATCTTGGTGGTGGCAGGCACGGTCACACCGGCCATGGCGGCGATCTTGGTGGCCGGCTGGCCCACAATGTCGGCGTTCAGGGCGCCGTTGATCAGCAGCACTTTACGCACCTTGTCCGCTTCGTCCTTGGAGAGGATGTAGCCGGCGTGGGTCGCGAAACGCTCCTTGACCTGGTTGTAGATGGAGTCGACCACGATGACAGCCTGCTCGGAGGCACAGACCACGCCGTTGTCGAAGGTCTTGGACATCAGGATGGAGGCGACGGCACGCTTCACGTCGGCGGTTTCGTCGATGACGATGGGCACGTTGCCCGCACCCACGCCGATGGCGGGTTTGCCGGAGGAGTAGGCGGCCTTCACCATGCCCGGGCCACCGGTGGCCAGGATCAGGTTGATGTCGTCGTGACGCATCAGGGCATTGGAGAGTTCGACGGAGGGTTGATCAATCCAGCCGATGATGTCTTTCGGCGCACCGGCAGCCACGGCTGCATCCAGTACCAGCTTGGCAGCGGTATTGGTGGAGTTCTTGGCGCGGGGGTGCGGGGAGAAGATGATGGCATTGCGGGTCTTCAGGGAGATGAGGGCCTTGAAGATCGCAGTGGAAGTCGGGTTGGTGGTCGGTACGATACCGCAGATGATGCCTACCGGCTCGGCGATGGTGATGGTGCCCATCTCGTCGTCCTGGCTCAGGATGCCGCAGGTCTTTTCATCTTTATAGGCGTTGTAGATGTATTCGGAGGCGAAGTGGTTCTTGATGACCTTGTCTTCGATGATACCCATACCGGATTCAGCCACGGCCATCTGGGCCAGGGGGATACGGGCGTTGCTGGCGGCCAGGGCGGCGGCACGGAAGACCTTGTCTACCTGCTCTTGCGAGAAGCTGGCGAATTGACGCTGTGCTTCTTTGACGCGGGCAACCAGTGCATCCAGTTCAGCCAAATTGGTTACTGCCATGTTTATCTCCTGATGATTTGAAAACTGTTTAGTAAGACCTTGGCAATGCCCGGCAATTATAGCCACCTTGTCAAGGCGAGAATCACCATAACGGGGTATTTACATGCCTTAGTAAACTGTTTTCTGGCTCGATTATAGGGTCGGGATGTGTCAGAAAAGATTGATCTGGATCATATGTAACAAAAGAACAAAAGAAATTTTGTTTCACCCCTTGTCGCACCACTATGTTACGGGAGTGTGTCATCCTTTCTTGGCATCACGAGCTGCTGTCATGCGCCCTTGGAATATCTGCTCAGGGAAGGGGATCCGATGAATTCTCGCCTTGACCGGGATGGGGGGAGGTGGCATTGCCGTGATGGTGGCAGAACGTCCACTCCCCTGACGTTTCATTTATGTTGAGAAAGGGGTTGTTGTTTTCATCCAGTCGCCCTGGCGAAACAGCACATCTGGCGGTGGCAGGGAGCATGTCACCTCTTCACAGCCGGCCCCACTGGCGCCGCACCAGGGTGAGAAAGGCCAAAATCGGGGTCACAGGAGCGGGTGGGGGCGGCAAGCAGGCGTGGTGAGAAGCAAGGGTGCCATTTACCGAAAATATCGTTTCTTGGCTGAGGGTTGATATAACGCGCTGCCATGGCACCCGGCGATGTTAATGGCGACCTCTCTCCCTTAACAACCCGATATGTTGAATTTTGTCGATACATTAGCGGAACTAACTAAAAAGCCCCGGTAAGGGTGAGATTATTTGATTGGAGAAGGGAAAAGCCATGGTGTAAATTTACGCGTAGTTTGGGGGTTGGCCCCTTGTGGCTCGTATTGGTTCTGGATGGCGCCTATGGCAGCAATAGACTTCTCTTTATACCTGAAATTTTTCGTCGGCCTGTTTGCGATCATCAACCCGCTGGGTCTGTTGCCGGTTTTTGTGAGCCTGACGGGCCACATGTCGCCGGAGGAGCGACGCAAGACCAACACCACCGCCCACATTGCCGTGATGATCATCCTGATGGTCTCCATGTGCATGGGACAGCTCATCCTCGACAGTTTCGGCATCTCCCTGGCATCGTTTCGCATTGCCGGTGGCTCGCTGATCACCCTGATCGCCTGGTCCATGCTGCAGGGCAAGCTGGGGGAGGTGAAGCACAACAAGCAGGAGAAGGGTGAACTGGCTGCGCGTGAATCCATTGCCGTGGTGCCCCTGGCTCTGCCGCTGATGGCCGGACCCGGTGCCATCTCCTCTTCCATCGTCTATGCCAGCCAGAAGACCCTGCCCCAGATGGCCGGCATGTTCGTGGTGGTGGTGGCGTTTGCCTGCTGCTCCTGGCTCATCTTCCGCGCCGCTCCCCTGCTGTTCAAGCTGATGGGCAACACCGGCATCAACGTGGTGACCCGTATCATGGGTCTCATCATGATGTCCCTTGGCATCGAGATCATCGTGGCGGGCATCAAGGGAGTCTTCCCCGGTCTGGTGTGAGCCAGGTCCGTTTTTGTCGGAGCCGGTCCTTGTGACCGGCTTTTTATTGTTTCTTTTTTGTTGGTCATTTCCTAGAATCGAGCTGCCTTGTACGAAAAATGACCGCTGCGGGATATTTAAATGCTGAATAAATGGTTTTAAGTTGTTTTTTTGACCATGAAAGCGGCCTGTTCCTGATGATATCTATTGCATTATCAGAATTGTCAGGGAATTATGCGGGCAGCGAGGTGTTTGTCTCGTGGATAACAAATGCATGGAATGTTCTTGTTGGAGTATGGAAATGACTCATAGAAAAACAATTATTAATACCCTTTTATTGACTGCACTTTTCGGTGGCGCCACCCTGGCTCACGCCGCCGATGTCCCCGCCGGTACCAAGCTTGCTCCCGAGCAAACCCTGGTGAAAGGCAATGGTTCCGAACCCGCCACCCTGGATCCCCAGAAAGTGGAAGGTACCCCCGAATCCAACGTATTGCGTGACCTGTTCGAAGGTCTCGTCTCCTCCGGCCCCAAGGGTGAGACCCTGCCCGGCGTCGCCGAGTCCTGGGAAACCAAGGACAACAAACATTACGTGTTCCACCTGCGCAAGGATGCCAAGTGGTCCAACGGGGATCCCGTCACCGCTCATGACTTCGTCTTTGCCTTCCAGCGCGCGGTGGATCCCAAGACGGCCTCTCCCTACTCCTGGTACATGGAGATCCCGACCATCATCAATGCCTCCGACATCATCGCGGGCAAGAAGCCGGCCGACACTCTGGGTGTGAAGGCGGTGGACGATCATACCTTCGAGGTGCAGCTGGAGAAGGCGGTGCCTTACTTCGTCAGCATGCTCTCCCACACCACCACCTATCCGGTCCCGAAGAAGGTGATCGAGAAGTTCGGTGACAAGTGGACCCAGCCCGGCAACATGGTATCCAACGGCGCCTACGTGCTGAAGGACTGGGTGGTCAACGAGCGCGTCGACGTCGAGCGCAACCCCAACTACTGGAACAACGGCAAGACCGTCATCAACAAGGTGACCTACCTGCCCATCCAGTCCACCAACGCCGAGCTGAACCGCTATCTGGCTGGCGAAGTGGATCTGACCTACAACATGCCCATCGAACGCTTCAAGCAGATGAAGAAAGAGCTGCCGGACGAAGTAAAGGTCAGCGGCTATGTGGGCACCTACTACTACCAGTACAACTTCAAGCACAAGCCGTTTGACGACGTGCGGGTGCGTACCGCCCTCTCCTATGCCATCGATCGCAACGTGATCGCCGACAAGGTGATGGGCAAGGGCGAAACCCCGGGCTACACGCTCGTGCCTGACTTTGTAGATGGCTTCAAGCCGGTGGCGCCGGCCTGGTCCAAGCTGACCCAGGCAGAGCGCGATGCCAAGGCGAAAGAGCTGCTGACCGAAGCCGGTTACGGCCCGGGCAAGCCGCTCAAGTTCGAGCTGCTCTACAACACCGACGACAACCACAAAAAGGTGGCCGTGGCCGTCGCCTCCATGTGGAAGAAGCTCGGCGTGCAGGTGAGCCTGGTGAACCAGGAGTGGAAGACCTACCTGGAGACCAAGAAGCAGGGTAACTTCGACGTGGGCCGCGCCGGCTGGATTGCGGACTACAACGAAGCCTCCTCCATGCTGGATCTGATGCAGACCACTCACGGCAACAACGACGGCAAATACTCCAACCCGACGTTCGACAAGCTGATGAGCGAGTCCCGCAACCAGGTGGATGCCGAGGCGCGCAACAAGCTCTATGTCCAGGCCGAAGAGATCCTGGCCAAGGACATGCCGATCGCCCCCATCTATCAGTACGTGACCTCCCGCATGGTCAAGCCCTACGTGGGCGGCTACCCGGCCAACCCGCTGGACAACATCTACAGCAAAGACATGTACATCGTTGCTCACTGAGTAAAGAAACAAGTCGCATAACAAGCAGGGCCCGCCAGACGGCGGGCCTTTATTACAACCGCGACCCTTTGGAAGCAGTACAGGACAGGAAATGTCTATGTTGAAATTCATCCTTAAACGTCTACTGGAAGCGATCCCGACTCTGCTGGTCTTGATCACCGTCTCCTTCTTCATGATGCGCTTCGCCCCGGGTAACCCCTTCACCAGCGAACGCGCCCTGCCGCCGGAAGTCCTGGCCAACATCGAAGCCAAATATGGCCTGGACAAGCCCATCGGCATGCAATACCTCACTTACCTCGGCAACCTGGTCCAGGGGGATCTGGGGCCCTCCTTCAAATACAAGGACTTCACCGTCAATGATCTGGTGAGCCAGGCCCTGCCTGTCTCCGCCAAGATAGGCTCGGTCGCCTTCCTGCTGGCAGTGACCCTGGGGGTCACCTTCGGCACCATTGCGGCCCTGAAACAGAACACCCTCATCGACTACCTGTTGATGTCGTCGGCCATGGCCGGGGTGGTGATACCCGGCTTCGTGCTGGCACCGCTGCTGGTGCTCTTCTTCAGTATCTATCTGGGCTGGTTCCCGGCGGGAGGCTGGCAGGGGGGCGGCGCCCAGTTCATGGTACTGCCGGTGTTCGGCATGATGATGTACTACATCTCCGCCATCTCCCGCATCATGCGCGGCAGCATGATCGAGACCATGAACTCCAACTTCATCCGTACCGCCCGCGCCAAGGGGCTGCCCCTGCGTCACATCATCCTCAAGCACGCGCTGCGCCCGGCCATGCTGCCGGTGGTCTCCTACCTGGGACCGGCCTTCGTGGGCATCATCACCGGCTCCGTGGTCATCGAGACCATCTTCGGCCTGCCGGGGATCGGCCAGCTGTTCGTCAACGGTGCCCTCAACCGTGATTACTCCATGGTGCTCGGTCTGACCATTCTGGTCGGCGCCCTCACCATCACCTTTAACGCCGTGGTCGATATTCTCTATGCCGTCATCGATCCCAAGATCCGTTACTAAGCCGGGAGTTCATCATGGTAGTCACAACTGAAAAGCGCGAAGCCGTCGAGGCGTTCGCCCAGAAAGTGGAAGTGGTGGAAGGACGCTCCCTGTGGAAGGATGCCCGTCGCCGTTTCCTGCGCAACAAGGCGGCCCTGACCAGCCTCATCATCCTGACCATCATCGGTCTGGCGGTGATCGTGGGGCCCCACCTGTCCCAGTACACGTTCGATGACCCGGACTGGGGGGCCATGCAGAGTGCCCCGGACATGGAGACCGGCCACTGGTTCGGCACCGACAGCCTGGGGCGCGACCTGTTCGTGCGTACCTTGCTCGGCGGACGCATCTCCCTGATGGTCGGCATCATGGGGGCCCTGGTGGCTGTCATCATCGGCACCCTCTACGGCGCCGCGTCCGGCTTCATCGGCGGTCGCGTCGACAGCCTGATGATGCGCGTGCTTGAGATCCTCAACGCCTTCCCCTTCATGTTCTTCGTGATCATGCTGGTGACCTTCTTCGGTCGCAATCTGGCCCTCATCTTCCTCGCCATCGGCGCGGTGAGCTGGCTCGACATGGCGCGGATCGTGCGCGGCCAGACCCTGAGTCTCAAGAGCAAGGAGTTCATCGAGGCGGCCCACGTCTGCGGCGTCTCCAAGTGGAAGATCATCACCCGTCATATCGTGCCCAACGTGCTCGGCATAGTGGCGGTTTACGCCACCCTGCTGGTGCCGGGGATGATCATGTTCGAATCCTTCCTGAGCTTCCTGGGTCTGGGCGTGCAAGAGCCCATGACCAGCTGGGGCGCCCTGCTGGATGAAGGCTCCAAGTCGATGGAAGTGGCCATCTGGCAACTCCTGTTCCCCGCCGGTTTCATGGTGGTGACCCTGTTCTGCTTCAACTTCCTCGGGGATGGTCTGCGTGATGCCCTGGATCCCAAGGATCGCTGATACCCAGGGACCGGCAAGACGCCAAGGGGCCATCAGACCCGTTCAGGGAACGCACCGCGTTCACCACGGGCAGGCCCCCATCACGACAGCGCGATAAGGAGTACTGAGATGAAATTACTGGATGTGAAAGATCTGCGGGTCGAGTTCAAGACCCCGGACGGCAATGTGGTGGCCGTCAACGACCTCAACTTTTCTCTTTCTGCCGGCGAAACCCTGGGGATCGTCGGGGAGTCGGGCTCAGGCAAGTCCCAGACTGCCTTTGCCATCATGGGGCTACTCGCCAAGAACGGTGTCATCACCGGCTCGGCCAAATTTCAGGGGGACGAGATCCTGAATCTGCCGGAGCACAAG
Source organism: Aeromonas sp. s6 (assembly GCF_040907815.1). Classification (NCBI taxonomy): domain Bacteria; kingdom Pseudomonadati; phylum Pseudomonadota; class Gammaproteobacteria; order Aeromonadales; family Aeromonadaceae; genus Aeromonas; species Aeromonas sp. s6. The sequence goes on along the minus strand of NZ_JBFOCN010000033.1, from coordinate 78,501 downwards.
CTCAACAAGATCCGCTCCGAGAAGATCGCCATGATCTTCCAGGACCCCATGACGTCGCTCAACCCCTACATGAAGGTCAAGGATCAGCTGATGGAAGTGCTGATGCTGCACAAGGGGATGACCAAGGCTGCCGCCTTCGAGGAGTCGGTGCGCATGCTGGACGCGGTGAAGATCCCCGAGTCGCGCAAGCGGATGAACATGTACCCCCACGAGTTCTCCGGCGGCATGCGTCAGCGGGTGATGATCGCCATGGCGCTCCTGTGCCGGCCGCAGCTGCTCATCGCCGACGAGCCGACCACGGCGCTGGACGTGACGGTACAGGCCCAGATCATGACCCTGATGAACGAGCTCAAGCGCGAGTTCAACACCGCCATCATCATGATCACCCACGATCTTGGCGTCGTGGCCGGCATCTGCGACAAGGTGCTGGTGATGTACGCAGGCCGGACCATGGAGTACGGCCGGGTCAACGATATCTTCTATCGCCCGAGCCACCCCTATACCGAAGGCTTGCTGCGCGCCATTCCCCGCCTCGACACCGAAGGGGAAGAGCTGCCCACCATTCCGGGCAATCCGCCCAACCTGCTGCGTTTGCCCACCGGCTGTCCCTTCCAGGAGCGTTGCCACCGGGTGAGCGAGATTTGTGGCCAGCAATCGCCGATCCTGACACCGTTCAACGACGGTCGGGAGCGGGCGTGCCACTGGGTATCGGATGCCATGATCAAGGGAGTGAACTAAATGGGTACTGACAAGAAACTGCTGCTGGAAGTGTCCGACCTCAAGGTTCACTTCCATATCAAGAGTGACAAGGCCTGGCCCTGGGCCAAGCCCTCCGCCCTGAAGGCGGTGGACGGGGTGACCCTGCGCCTCTACGAAGGGGAGACCCTGGGCGTAGTGGGGGAGTCCGGTTGCGGCAAATCCACCTTCGCCCGTGCCCTCATCGGCCTGGTACCGGCCACCGACGGCAAGGTGGTGTGGCTTGGGCAGGACTTGACCAAGCTCGAGCAGAACGCCCTGCGGGAGAAGCGCAAGGAGATCCAGATGATCTTCCAGGATCCGCTGGCCTCCCTGAACCCCCGCATGACCATAGGGGACATCATCGCCGAGCCCCTCATCACCTTCTACCCGACCCTGCCAAGGGAAGAGGTGAAGGAGAAGGTGCGCGCCATGATGACCAAGGTGGGTCTGTTGCCGAACCTGGTGAACCGTTACCCCCATGAGTTCTCCGGCGGCCAGTGCCAGCGCATCGGCATTGCCCGGGCGCTCATCCTCGAGCCCAAGATGATCATCTGTGACGAGCCGGTCTCGGCGCTGGATGTCTCCATCCAGGCTCAGGTGGTGAACCTGCTCAAATCCCTGCAAAAGGAGATGGGTCTCTCCCTCATCTTCATCGCCCACGACCTCTCAGTGGTCAAACACATCTCCGATCGGGTGCTGGTGATGTACCTGGGCAACGCGGTGGAGCTGGGGACCGGCAAGGAGATCTTCGCCAATCCCCTGCACCCCTATACCAAGGCGCTGATGTCGGCGGTCCCCATCCCGGATCCGGATCTGGAGCGCAGCAAGGTCATCCAGATCCTGGAAGGGGACCTGCCATCCCCCATGAATCCGCCCTCCGGCTGCGTGTTTCGCACCCGCTGCCCGGTGGCAGGTCCGGAGTGCGCCAAGACCCGGCCCCAGCTCGAGGGCAACTTCGACCACGCGGTTTCCTGTCTCAAGGTGGACCCGCTCTGAGGATGGGAGCGTGACAGGGGCGCCCGGGTGGCGCCCCTCTTTTTTGCCTGCCCATCAAATCCTCTCTTGGCGCCAGCGGTTGTCGCTGCTACTATCCGCCTTACAAGGGGAGTAACTTCTCGCCGGTTTGTCGTCATTACGGTGCACCCATATCCTGCAGTGCACCCGGCAGCCGGGCAGTTGACGCAAGTCGGCTGTAAGTGAGACCTTGCCGAGAGGCAAGGTGTATCTGCTCCAAACGCGAACCCACTGCCTCCCGGCCGTGGGTTTTGTCGTTTTGGGAGAAGTGAAAATGGGTGAATGGTGGATGTGGACCGGTTTCTTCAGCATAGTGCTGGTCCTGTTGTGGATTGATATCCGCTTTGTCGGTGGCGGCAAGGCGCACAAGGTGTCCCTGAAAGAGGCGGGCATCTGGTCTCTCATCTGGGTCAGCGTGGCGCTCCTGTTCAACCTGGCCATCTGGCTCTGGCTGGATCACAGTGCCGGGCGCGAAATCGCGAACCAGAAGGGGCTGGAGTTTCTCACCGGCTACCTCATCGAAAAGGCACTGGCGGTGGACAACGTCTTCGTCTGGCTGATGCTGTTCGGCTACTTCGCCATCCCGGCGGAGCTGCAGCGCCGGGTCCTGCTCTACGGGGTGCTGGGGGCCATCGTGATGCGCGCGGGCATGGTGTTCGCGGGCAGCTGGCTCATCGAGCAGTTCCACTGGATCCTCTACCTGTTCGGGGCCTTCTTGCTGCTGACCGGTGCCAAGATGCTGTGGGCGGCCGACAAGGAGCCGGATCTCGAGAACAATGCCCTGCTCGGCTGGATGCGTCGTCGCTTCAAGGTGACCGAGACGCTGGAGGGGGAGAAGTTCTTCGTCTGGCGTGACGGTGTGCGCTACGCGACCCCGCTGCTGCTCATCCTGGTGCTGGTGGAGGTGAGCGACCTCATCTTCGCGGTGGACAGTATCCCGGCCATCTTCGCGGTGACCACGGATCCCTTCATCGTGCTCACCTCCAACATCTTCGCCATCATGGGGCTGCGCGCCATGTACTTCCTGCTGGCCGGGGTGGCCGATCGCTTCGCCCTGCTCAAATACGGCCTGGCGCTGATCCTGATGTTCATCGGGGTCAAGATGTTGCTGCTCGATATCTTCAAGATACCGACCGGCATCGCCCTTGGCGTGGTGGCGCTGATCCTGCTGGCCTCCATGGGACTGAGTCTGCTGATGACCCGCAAAAAGACGGCGTGAACGGCGCAGTAAAAAAAAGGGCTCCATAGGGGGCCCTTTTTCATGTCGGCAATTTGCTTAGCGCTTGATCTTCTTGGGGTTGGTGTAGCCCCAGACGGTGTACATGTCCGCCAAGAGGGCACCGTTGTACTCCTCCAGATCAGATTGTTTCACCTCGGCATCACCCTGGCGTCCGAACAGGACCACCTCGTCACCGGGTTTGATCCCCTTGATGTCGGTGACGTCCACCATGGTGGTGTTCATGGAAGTCTTGCCCACGACGGGGGCCTTCTGGCCATGGATCAGCACATAGGCCTTGTTGCTCATGGCGCGGCGGTAGCCGTCGGAGTAGCCCATCGGCAGGTTGGCCAGCAGGGAGTCGCGCTTGAGGGTGAAGGTGCGGTCATAGCCGACGGTGTTGCCCGCCGGGTAGTGGTTGACGGAGGCGACCTGGGTCTTGAACGCCATCACCTTCTTGTACTCGGTGTAGGAGGGAATGGTGTCGCCATAGATGATACCGCCAGGGCGCACCATGTCAAAGTAGGCTTCCGGCACTTCCAGGGTGGCGAAGGAGTTGGCGGCGTGGATGGTGAGCTTGCTGCGATCCAGCTTGCCGGCGTCGATGAGCCACTGGTAGTCCAGCTTGAACTGGGCCAGCCCCAGCTTGACGTCCTCTTTCTCCTCCACCGGGAAGTGGGTCATGATGCCGACCGGGGTGATCCCCTTGAGCTTGAGCATGGCCAGGGCATCGGCCTTGGCATCGTCCTGGCGCAGATCGATGCCGTTGCGGCTCATGCCGGCGGAGTTCAGGCCGATGTGCACCGGGATGTTGGTGTGATGGCGCTGGGCGATGCCGGCGATCCCCTTGGCGCTCTCCAGGCTGCCGATGAGCTCCTCCAGCTTGTAGGGCAGGGCCTGCTCCACTTCATCCGGGGTGGCGGCCCGCACCCGCATCAGGCGACCTTCGAAGCCCTTCTCGCGAGCAACACGTGCTTCTTCGTTGCTGGCGATGCCGATGCAAGGGATGCCTGCCTTGACCACGGAAGGGACCAGCAGGTCGATGCCGTGACCGTAGGCGTCCGCCTTCATGATGGCGCAGATCTGCGGGCCCTTGTCACCGAGGCGATTCTTCAGGGTCTGGATGTTGTGCTCGAAGGCACCGAGATCCACTTCCAGCCAGGCGTTGGCGGCGGTCTGTTCCTGACCGTTGCGGTGGTCGTCGGCGAGCGGCAGATAGGGGGCGGCGACCGCCTGGCCGGCCAGCAGGCCAAAAATCAGGGTCGCGAGCAGTGTTTTCTTGTGCATGGGGCAAGTCCTTTCTTATTGTCTTGAGTTGAGGCTGGGCTCATCGCTGAGGCGAGCTGCGGCAGGGCTGGTCATAGCATGTTGCTATGCTAATGATATATTTCACTTTTTATCCAGATGCCGACTCTGGGAGTGTATCTCAACGGCGTCAATCGTGGCACGTGTTGCAGGAAGAAAATATGAAGCTGACGTTGCGGATTCCACCGTTGCTGCTGTTCGTCGTCATCGTGCTCGCCATGTGGCTGGGGCGGGGTGAGGGGAGGGCGGCGCCCCTGTGGCTGGTGCTGGTCGCCACGCTGTGGCTGGCGGGAGCCCTGCTGGGGGGCGGTGCGCTTCTGCATTTCTGGCAGCAGCGCACCACTGTGCACCCCCAGCGGCTGGAGAGCAGCCGGGTGCTGGTGACCCGGGGCGTCTATCGCATCAGCCGCAATCCCATGTACCTGGGGCTGCTCTGCTGGACCCTGGCGCTGGCGTGCTATCTGGGAGGCATGGCAGTGTGGCTCGGGCCGCTGCTGCTCTGGGGCTGGCTTACCCGCTTCCAGATCCTGGCGGAGGAGCAGGCGCTGCGGCGACAATTCGGCGATGCCTATGACGACTATTGCCGACAGGTCAGGCGCTGGTGCTGAGGCGCGGCGTGCCCCATCAGGCATATGACAACGGCCCGCAGAAGCGGGCCGTTGTCATGGGGGTCAGGGGGGATCACGCCTTGGCGGTGTCCACCTCGCCGAGGGGGGCGGTCTCCCCCAGGCTGTCTTCGCTCTTGGCCACCACGCTCGCGGCGATGGCGTTGCCCAGCACGTTGGTGGCGGAGCGCCCCATGTCGAGGAAGTGGTCGATACCGAGCAGCAGCAGGATGCCCGCTTCCGGGATGTGGAACTGGTTGAGGGTGGCGGCAATCACCACCAGGGAGGCGCGGGGCACCCCGGCCATTCCCTTGGAGGTGACCATCAGCAGCAGCAGCATGGTGATCTGCTGGGCCGTGGAGAGCTCGATGCCATAGGCCTGGGCGATGAACATCACCGCGAAGGTGCAGTACATCATGGAACCGTCCAGGTTGAAGGAGTAGCCCATGGGGAGCACGAAGCTGGCGATGCGCTTGTCACAGCCAAATTTCTCCAGCCTGTCCAGGGTCTTGGGGTAGGCGGCCTCGGAGCTGGCGGTGGAGAAGGCCAGCAGGATGGGCTCGCGGATGAGGGCGAGCAGTGTCAGGATGCGGCGGCGGATGAAGAGGCTGCCCATGGCGATGAGCAGCAGCCATAGGCAGCCGAGCGCCAGATAGAACTGGGCCATGAAGGTGCCATAGGTAGCGAGGATGCCGAGCCCCTCCTTGGCGACCATGGCGGCGATGGCGCCAAACACCGCGAACGGGGCGAAGTTCATCACGTAGCCGGTCACCTTGAGCATGATCTCGGCGCCGCTGGCCATCAGCTTGACCACGGGCTTGGCGTCGTCCCCCAGGGCGGCGGCGGCCAGCCCGAAGAAGAGGGAGAAGACCACGATCTGCAGGATCTCGTTGGTGGCCATCGCCTCGACCACGCTTTTCGGGATGGCGTGGGTCACGAAATCCTTGAGGGAGATGGCGGTGGCAAGCACGCCGGAGCTGGCGCCGTCATCGGGCAGGGAGAGGGAGAGCCCCACCCCAGGTTGCATCAGGTGGACCATGACCAGCCCCAGGGTCAGAGACATCAGGGAGGCGAGCATGAACCAGCCCAGGGTCTTGACGCCGATGCGGCCCACGGTGCGGGTGTCACCCATCTTGGCGATGCCGACCACGAGCGTGGTGAACACCAGGGGGGCGATGATCATCTTGATGAGGCGCAGGAAGATGTCGGTCAGCAGGGTGATGTCATCGGCAAAGCCTGCGGCCTGTGCGGGCGCGAGCAGGCGATAACCCTGCCCGGTCACGATGCCAAGCAACATCGCAATGAGGATGGCAACGGTCAACTTGTTCATTTTCATGGGGGAGTTCCGGTTTCGATAGGTGCAATGCCTGTGCAGGCGGCGAGGGGCCGCCTCAGTCCTTTTTTGTGATCCGGGCGGTGGAATCCAGACAGCCGGTGTGCTGGAGCATGCCTAATCGCGAAGGGGAAATCCAGTGACTTGTTTCGGAGTTTTGCGCTATTGTTAGCTGCATTTGATATGCATCTTGTGATTTATTTGTATTAATCGCTGTTTATTTTAATTTTTGCGAGATAAACGGCTTCCATGCTCTGTGCGTCCCGGGGGCTGGCCTCCAGGGTGAAGACGAGCAGGGCCGAGGTGCGATGTTCCACCTGCATGTCGTCCATGAAGGTGTCTGGCTCGTACTCGTCGAACCCGAATTGGGGGCGGGTCGGGGTGACCCTGACGGCATCCCGCGACAGGGTCAGCGTCTCGACCCGAATCCAGGGGTATCCCTTTGCCAGTGCCACCTCACCGGCCCGCTTGAGCACGTATTTGCGCGCCGTTTCCCTGTCCACCAGATCGTTTCCCACAAACTCCAGTTGCCAGCGGGCCGGGCCAAGCTGGGTCTGTGAAAAACCGGTCTGGCCATTCCAGAACGATTTTTCACTGTCATAGGCGGTGGCGCAGCCCGCGAGCTGGCCGACCAGCAGGGCGCTGAGGGCAAGGGTGCAGAAAGTACGAAGGGAAGGCAACATGATGCGGGCCGCTTGGCAAAGGGGGTTTTACTACAGCACAAAGGGATCGGAGAGACAATCGCGGTGGAAGACCATAAAAGAAAAGGCCTTGTCGTCTGACAAGGCCTTTCTCGGGGAATTTGGTCGGTGTGAGAGGATTCGAACCTCCGACCCTCTACACCCCATGCAGATGCGCTACCTGGCTGCGCTACACACCGACGGAGTCAGCTCGGCTGACGGGGAGGGAGTTTATGGAGATGCCCCGACCCTGTCAACAGGGGAAATTCAGGTTCGAGATCGTTTGCCTGCTTTGCGAGCAACTTCGGATCAAAGTGCGACCAGTGGTGCATTTTGTCGGCACCTCACCGCTGTCTTGCAGGAAAAACGGCCACCCGGAGGTGGCCGTTTGGCGTGATGCTCTCAAGCCGAGATCAGCGGTTGAAGGTGAGACGCTTGCCCAATACCTTGTCGGTGACTTGGCCGTTCTGCCAGGCTATTTGCCCGTTGACCAGGGTCATCTCAAGCAGGGCGCGCTGGAAGCGGTCATCATCCAGATCAGCGGTTGAAGGTGAGTCGCTTGCCCAATACCTTGTCGGTGACTTGGCCGTTCTGCCAGGCTATTTGTCCGTTCACCAGGGTCATCTCGATGGTGCTCTGGAAGCGGTAGCCGTTGAACGGGGACCAGCCGCACAGGTAGAGCAGGTTGCTGTCGGTGACCACGTAGGGCTTGCCGAGATCCAGCAGCACCAGGTCGGCGAAGTAACCTTCCCGGATGTAGCCGCGATCCTGCACCTGGAAGCGCTCGGCCACCGCGTGGGAGGTCTTCTTGACGATGGTTTCCAGCGAGAAGACGCCGTTGTGGTAGAGCTCCAGCAGCGCCTGCAGGGAGTGCTGCACCAGGGGCACGCCGGAGGGCGCCTTGAAGTAGCTGTTCTGCTTCTCTTCCCAGGTGTGGGGAGCGTGGTCGGTGGCGATGATGTCGAGCACGTCGTTGCGTACCGCATCCAGCAGGGCGTGCTGGTCGGCAGCGCTCTTCACCGCCGGGTTGCACTTGATCTGGCTGCCCAGGGTGTCGTAGTCCGCCTCGTTGAAGAAGAGGTGGTGGACGCACACTTCGGCGGTGATGTTCTTGTCCTTGAGATCCTTCAGATCCGGGGTGGCGGTAAAGAGTGAGAGCTCTTTCGCCGTGGTCAGGTGCAGCACGTGCAGCTTGGCGCCGTACTGCTTGGCCAGGGAGACCGCCATGCTGGAGGATTTGTAGCAGGCGTCCGCGCTGCGGATGCGGCCGTGCTCGCGCATGGGCACGTCTTCGCCCCACTTGGCGCGAGCTTCGTCTTCCAGCACCTTGATGGACGGGGTGTCCTCGCAGTGGGTGACGATCATCACCGGGCTCTCGCGGAAGATGGCTGCCAGGGTCTCCTGGTTGTCCACCAGCATGTTGCCGGTGGAGGCCCCCATGAAGATCTTGATGCCGCAGGACTGCTTGGGATCGAGCTTCTTGATCTCTTCCAGGTTGTCGTTGGTGGCACCCAGGTAGAAGCTGTAGTTGGCGGCGGCGGAGTTGGCGGCGATCTGGTATTTGGCTTCGAGGGCTTCGATGGTGGTGGTCTGGGGATTGACGTTGGGCATTTCCATGAAGCTGGTGGTGCCACCGGCCACGGCGGCCCGGGATTCACTGGCGATGGTTCCCTTGTGGGTCAGGCCGGGTTCCCGGAAGTGGACCTGATCATCGATCATCCCGGGGATGAGATGACGGCCCGTTGCATCGATCACCACGGCATCGGGGGCACTGATGTCCGGGGCGACGCGGGCGATCCGCTCACCCTCGATCAGGACGTCGGAGGCATAGATGCGGCCTTCGTTGACCAGGGTGGCATTCTTGATAAGCAATTTGTTCATGGGGGAGTCCGGTTCCTTTGTCAGTGATCGCGGGTCATAATAGCGCAAACCGCCCTTTCTCTGTAGCAAGGCCTGAGTAATGAAGTTATTTGTTAGAGATTTGACTGTGATCGATTCCAGCTATTTATGCGAGCGCCGCGGCATGGTGGGCGAGAGCTGGCTGGTGGACATCGAGATGAGCGGCGAGCTCAACGAGATGAGCATGTTGCTGGACTTCGGTCGGGTGAAGAAGCTCATCAAGTCGATCATCGATGAAGAGGTGGATCACAAGCTGCTGGTGCCGACGGAATGTCCCCTGGTCCATGTCCACGCGCTGGACAACGACGAGAGTACCGTGGATCTGCTGCGTCCGGGTCGCGCCATCCACCTGCGCTGCCCGACCCAAGGGTTTGCCTTCATTCCCGCCCCCCAGGTGGATAAAGAGTCGGTGACCCGCTATCTGCTGGGGGTACTGGCCAAGCGTCTGCCCGGCAACATCAAGGATCTCTCCCTGACGTTGCGTTCGGAGCGCATCGAGGGCGCCTTCTACCACTACAGCCACGGCCTCAAGAAGCACGACGGCAACTGCCAGCGCATCGCCCACGGCCACCGCTCTCCCGTCGAGATCCTGGTGGATGGAGAGCGTGACGAGGAGCTGGAGTTCAACTGGGCCGAGCGCTGGGCCGACATCTACCTGGGCACCGAAGAGGACAGAGTGGCCCTTGGCGAACTCGCCCTGAGCAAGCGGGCCGAGGCGTCACTGAAAGAAGGGGACGCTCACTACATCGGCTTCAAGTACGTGGCGCCCCAGGGGCTGTTCCAGCTCGCCATGCCGGCGGTGGAGGTGGAGATGATCGACACCGACACTACCATCGAGCTGCTGGCCCACTACATCGCCCGCGAGGTGAAGAAGCAGGTAGGGGACAAGTTCGTCAAGATTGTCGCCTATGAAGGGGTCGGCAAGGGCGCCATCGCCTACGCCTGAGCCAGGTTCTTCGCTGCCATGAAAAGGCCCCGCCAATGCGGGGCCTTGTCGTATCGGGTCGTGGCCATCAGGCACTGAGGCGGAAGCGCTGGACCAGCCCCTCCTGCTGCTCGGCAAGGGAGTCGAGCTGCTTGCTGGTCTCGGCGACCCGCTCTATGCCCTGATAGTTGAGATCCGAGATGTCGGAGATGCGGTTGAGGTTGGTGGCGATGTCGGCGCTGGTGGCCTGCTGCTGCTCGGCGGCGGAGGCTATCTGGCTGGACATGTCGCTGATGAGCACCACGATGCCCTGTACCTCTTCCATGGCGTTGTTGGCCTGGGAGCTCTGATCCACGCAACTGTCCATCTCGCGGGAGCACTCCTGCATCACGTTGACTGCCCGGGCGACGCCTTGCTGCAGGTTCTCGATCATGGTCTGGATTTCGCTGGTGGACTGGGCGGTGCGGCCAGCCAGGTTGCGCACCTCGTCGGCCACCACCGCAAACCCGCGTCCCTGCTCGCCGGCGCGGGCCGCCTCGATGGCGGCGTTGAGGGCCAGCAGGTTGGTCTGCTCGGCGATGCCGCGGATGACGTCGAGGATGTTGCCAATCTGGCCGCTCATGGCGCTCACGTCGCCAATCACCTTGCCGGTCTGCTGCAGCTTGCCCGCGAGCTGGTGGGTGGTGGTGATGTTGCCTGCCATCACTTTGCGCCCCATCTCGGAGGCTTTCTCCACATCCTGCACCCGCTCCAGGGTCTGGTTGGCGGCCTGGGCCACCTCCCGCACCGAGGCCTCCATCTGGGTCATGGCGGCGGCGACCGAGGCGGTCTCCTGACGCTGTTTCTCCAGATCCGCCCGCACCGATTCGGTGGTGTGGCGGTTGTCGTGGGCGGCGCTGTTGAGCTGGGTCGACGCCTGGGAGAGCTGCTTGAGCACATCCCCCATCTGGTGGATCAGCAGGTTGATCTGGCTGGCGAGCTGGCCGAATTCGTTCTGGCTCTTGAAGCCGACGCGCTGGGTCATGTCACCCTGGGTCACCTCGGTCAGCACCCGCAGCAGCTCTTTCAGGGGGCGGCGGATGGCCTTGCCCAGGGTGAAGGCCACCAGGATGGCGACGAAGATGGCGATGGCGATGCTGATCCCCTGGGTCAGGGTACTCTGGGTCTGCACCCGATCGGAGGCCTGGATGCTGGCGTTCATCAGCTGCTGGCTCTGGGCGGTGATCCCCTCCAGCTTGTTCTGGATGCTGAGGATGAGCTGGCTAGCCTGCTTGCTCTGCTCGCGCATGGCCTGCTGCTGCTTCATCAGGGCCAGGTATTGGGAGAGCACGCCGTCATTGCCCGTGGTGTCGCGCACGAAGCCATGGACGTAGTGGCCCATGTTGTTGTCGAAGTCCTTGAGCTCCCCCTGGAGATCCTTGATGGTGCTGTTGAAGCCCTCGATCTGCATCTTGTTGCGCTTGAGCGCCGCCTCGATGGGGGCGGGGATGCTCTGGTTGAGGGCATCCATGGTGGAGAGCTCGATGGCGGATAGCTTGGTGGTCAGGGTCTCGGAGAGCATCTTGATGAAGCTGTCGTCGATGGTGACCATCATGTCCCCCAGGTTCTTCTTGAACTGGGGCAGGCTGACCTGGAACTGGCCCTTGGCCTGATTGACCTTGTGCAGCCGGGTGAGCAGGGCCTCGTGTTCGCCGGGCAGGGTCTGGGTCAGTTGCAGGTAGTCATCCACCAGCTTGACGAGGACTGTCATGTCCGCCTGCAATTGGGGATGCACCGCCACCTGCTGCTTGAGGCTGGCGACCATCTTGTCGACCTGGCCCTTGGCCTGTTGCAACTCGGCCACTTCCGCCGGCAGTTGCTTGAGATCCTGCTCGGTCAGCACGTCGGTGAGCCATTTGTTGGCGCTGAGCAGGCTTATCTGGGTCTGGCTGCTGGCGAGTACCAGCGGCATGGACTCCTGGGTCACCTGATCCAGGGCGCCGCTGAGTTCGCTCTGGCCGCGAAAGGTCAGTACCGCACTGGCGACCATGACGGCGACCAGGATGGCAAAGCCCAGATAGACTCTCTGTAGGATCGAGAGGTCTGACATTGTTTGTTTCATTATTGTCCCGCTGTCTGTGCAAAAGTCCCTTGCCTGAGTACCCCGTCCCTTTGATACCCTGCATGCCCCGAAGGGGATGCCGTTGTGGTTCGCGGGACGTCTCCTCGCTATCGGTATTCTTCACAATAACTGAAGCGATTGGGACAACGGCTGTGCCAAATGTCGGCTTGTGTCACACTTGGCGCGTTGCGGCGGCCTGTTTGGGAGCCGCTTGAGCTTTGTATTGAATTTTCTTTTTCCTATAAAGGAGTTACCCATGGCGCAAGAAACCATTTTCAGCAAAATCATCCGCAAGGAGATCCCCGCCGACATCCTTTATCAAGACGATCTGGTGACCGCGTTTCGCGACATCCAGCCCAAGGCTAAGACCCATATCCTGATCATTCCCAACGTGCTCATCCCCACCGTCAACGATGTGGAGCCGGATCACGAGCTGGCGCTGGGCCGGATGTTCACCGTGGCCCGCAAGCTCGCCAGCGACGCGGGCATCGCCGAGGACGGCTACCGCCTCATCATGAACTGCAACCGCCACGGCGGGCAGGAGGTCTATCACATCCACCTGCACCTGGTCGGTGGCGAGCCCCTGGGACCCCTGCTGAGCCTGTGATGCGCCTCGTCCCGTCGACCGGCCTGCTGTTGGCCGGTCTGCTGCTGGGAGGCTGTGCCTCCCAGTGGAAAGACATGTTCGTCTCCTACTCGGATCAGATGGTGCCTCTGCGCAACCAGCTGCTGCTGGGCCATGCCGCCGAAGCCCTGCCCGAGGTGCGCGAATCGACCCCGGGGGACGACACCTTCGTGCTCGACCAGCTGGAGAAGGGGCGCATCGCCTGGCTGGCGGGTCAGGACGGCCCCAGCAAGCAGGCCTTTGCCACCGCCGACAGCCGGCTTGCGTGGGAAGACAATCAGGCCGAGTACCGCCTGAGCCAGGGACTGGCCCAGGCGGGCAGCCTGCTCACCAACGATCAGACCCTGGCTTACCAGGCGCCCGATTACGAGCGCACCATGCTGCACCACTATCTGGCGCTCAACTACTTGCAGCGCGGGGATGCCGACGGCGCCCTGGTAGAGGTGCGCCGTGCCAACCAGGTGCAGGAGCAGGCCCTTAAACGGCGGGCCGACGAGGTGCGCAAGGCCGCGCAGGAGGGGGAGCAGGAGGACGAAGCCGGGGAGATGCGCCAGCTGATGTCGCGCGGCGCCCCCGAGCTCGATCGCCTGATAGGCCAGGTGAAAAACGGTTTCCAGAACGCCTACACCTTCTATTTCTCCGGCGTGCTCTACGAGGCGGCCGGGGATCTCAACGATGCCTGGGTCGATTACCAGCGCGGCTACCAGATAGCGCCGGACAACCAGAGCCTGCAGGATGCCTTGCTGCGCCTGGCCCGGCTTCGCGGCTCTCCCGAGGAGCTCAAGGAGACCGAGCAACGGATGGGCCGCAAGGCGCCGCCCTTGGCCAAGGATCAGGGCCAGCTGGTGGTGCTGTTTGAAGATGGCCTCATCCCGGCGCGCCGTGAGCTCTTCCTACCGCTGCCCATCTCCACCTCCAGCGGCGATTTTCGTACCTTTACCGTGGCGGTGCCCTATTACGACAATCGGGCCAGCGACGGCGCCCCGCTCACCCTGTCGGTGGGCAAGGGGGTGGCGCAGACCAGCGAGCTGGTGAGGCTGGAGGCGTTGGCGGCCAAGGATCTGCAGGAGCGGCTGCCTGGCATGCTGACCCGGCAGGCCCTGCGGCTGGTGGCCAAGGAGCAGGTGCGGCGCACCGCCGCCAAGGAGGGGGGGGATGTGGGCAACATCCTGGTGGGGATCTTCAACACCCTCTCGGAGCGGGCGGATACCCGCAGCTGGCTGACGCTGCCCGCCAAGGCCTCGAGCTGGCAGGGGATGGTCCCGGCCGGGAACGTCACCCTGACCCTGGGGGCGGGCAGCGCCATGCGTACCCTGCCACTCAGCGTCCACGCCGGGCGCACCACCCTGGTGTGGGTACAGCGCCTGGGGAGCGGGCTCACGACCCGGGTGATGCCCCTCTAGGGGGAACCGGATATGGCAACTCAGATGAATGACCGGTCGGGCCGACGGCCACCGGCAAGGAGAGCAAGATGAAAGCACAAGGGTTGGCCCTGGGCCTGGTTCTGCTGCTGGCGGGCTGTGCCACCAATACTTCCGGCGTGGCGCTCTATGGCGCGGCCGGTGCGGCGGCGGTGGCCGAGCAGCATCAAAACGTCAACGTCACCCTGACCGAACTCAGCCGGCGCCAGCAGAACGGCCTGTTGCAGGTCAACGTGGCGGCGGCCAGCACCCAGCGTGGTGACAACAGGCTGCAATATCTCTTCTACTGGTATGACGACGCGGGGCAGGAGGTGGCCAGCGATGGCCGCGGCTGGACCCCCCTCAAGTTGCATGGCTACCAGACCCGCACCCTGTCCGCCCTGGCGCCGAGCCCGGCCGCCCGGGGTTACCGGATTTACGTTCGCGAAGTGATGGAGGAATCCTACTGATGAAAATGAATCATGCCCTGCTGATCCTGACCGGCGCCCTGCTGCTGGGCGGCTGCTCCAGCACCACCGTCAGCTATGGCGATCCCACCGAGACCGAGACGGTGACCGTCGATTACGGCTCCTCCGACTTGCAGGCCATCGCCGACAAGATGGCGGATTCCATGCTGGCGTCCCCGGCCACCAGCGAGATCACCGCCGGGGGCCGCCCGGTGATGTTCATGGACTCCATCCGCAACAAGACCTCGGAGCACATCGACACCGAGGCCATCACCGACACTATCCGCACCAAGCTGCTGCGCTCGGGCAAGTTCCGCTTCGTGGACATGAGCAAGGTGGCGGCGGTCAAGCAGCAGCTCGAATACCAGCAGGGCAGCGGCATGGTGGATCCCGCCACCATGGTGCGGCTCGGCAAGCAGACCGGTGCCCGCTACATGGTCTATGGCAACCTCGCCAGCATCGTCAAGGACAACGGCAAGGTGAAGGACGTCTACTACCAGATGACCATGAACCTGATGGATGTGGAGAACGGCGAACTGCTGTGGGCCGATCAGAAAGAGATCCGCAAACAGGCCAAGAAGTCCACCTTTGGCTGGTGAGGACCCGCGGGGGCAGGGGGATCTGGCGGAGCTGGCGCTCCTCGCCAGCCTGCCGGCGCCCTGGGATCAGGGGCGCCTTGAGCCGCTGGGCCAGGGCCTGACCAACGGCAACTACCGGCTCTGTCTCCCCACTGGCGAGCAGGCCTTCCTGCGCCGCGGTCATCCGGATCCGGTGCGCCTTGGCATCGACCGGGCCACCGAGTGGCAGCTCTACCAGGGGGCGGTGGGGCAGGGGCTGGCGTTGCCCTGTCATCACGGCGATCCCGCCACCGGCCTGATGCTGCTGGCGTGGTGCGACGAACCCAACTGGGCCGAGCAGGCGCCGCCTCTCGCCGCGCAGCCCCGCCTGATGGCGGATGTGCTGGTGCGGCTGCACCGCCTGCCGGTGCCGACCGTGGTGATGGCGGTGCGGGCCCACAGCGGCGGGTATCGGCAGCGTCTGGCCCATATCCCTCCCTGGCTGCCCGCCCTGGAGCGGGCCCTGCTCGCGAGCCGGGAGCCGGACGACTGCTGGCTCCCTTGCCATCACGATCTCAATCCGGCTAACTTGTTGGGGGCGCGGCCCTGGGTCATCGACTGGGAGTACGGCGCCGCCGGTCATCCTGGGTTCGAGGTCGCCAGCATTCAGCGCACCCACGGCTGGAGCGAAGAGCAGCGGTGCCAGTTGGAGAGCTGCTATCTTGAAGCCATGGACGGGGCAGCGACGGGGCTGGGGCCCCGGGGATTCCAGGCCGATGCCTTCCTGCCCTGGGTCGATTACATCGGCCTGCTGTGGGCGCTGCTGATGGCCGAACAGCAACCCGGGCCCGAGTATCAGGCCCTGATCGACATCAACCGCCAGCGCCTGGAGTGATGCCCGGCAACGGCCCGCGCGACGCGTGTATTCAATGAATGGGAGGCATGCATGGTGACCACATTCTCATGGCGTCAACCGCGTAGCTGGAGCCTGCTGCTGCTCTGCCTGCTGCTGACGGGTTGCGCCACCCGGGTGATCTACTACTGGCTCGACTCGGCCATCGTCTGGCAACTGGACGACTACTTCTCCCTGGACCGCAGCCAGAAGAAGCTGCTGGACCAGGAGGTGAAGGGGCTGATGGCCTGGCACCGGCAGCATGAGCTGCCCATCTATGCCCGGGATCTCGACGCCCTGGCCAAGGCGGTGGCCAGCCCCATGAGCCCTGCCCAGGTGACCCTGCATCTGGACAGAACCCAGGCGAGCCTGACCCGTACCCTGGAGAACGCCATTCCCCGCACGGTGCGCCTCGCCAAGACCCTGACCGACGAGCAGGTGGCTCGCTTCATGGCCGATCGGGTGACGCGCCAGCAGGAGCGTCAGCACGATTTTGCCACCCAGTCGAAGGCCGAGATGATCAAGGGCTTTCGGGAGAAGATGAACGAGCGCCTGGTGTTCTGGATTGGCAAGGTGAAGCCGGCCCAGGAGCCCCTCATCACGCAGTGGGCCGAGTGGCAATACGAGATGATGGCCCCCTGGCTCGACTTTCAGGAGGCCTGGACCAAGGAGCTGGATCGGCTGATGAAACAGCGCCAGAGCCCGGATTTCGGCCAGGAGCTGACCCGCTTGCTCCAGCAGGGGGACGGCCTGATGGATGGCCGCTTCACCGGCTACACGGACCAGTCCCGCCAGCGCACCATCCAGTGGCTGAGTGATCTCAGCCACTCCATGGATCTCTCCCAGCGGGCCCACCTCTACACCCTGCTCAAGGACTATGCCGAGGACTTCGAGGGCATGACCCGCAGCCGCTGAGGACGCGATGAGACAACACAAGGGCGGCGGGCCCCGGGCCTGCCGCCCTTGTTCTTGTGGGGCAGGCTGTGGTAGCTTGCCCTTTCTATTGTGTGGGAATTAACTTTTGAACCTGACCGACAACGTGAAACTGGCGGCGATGACCCTGCTCATCACCCTCGCACTGTTGTTCTCTACCCTCTCGGTGGAGGGGGTCAAGGTACCCGCGTTCCAGCCCTCGGCCCAGCAGGCCCACTCGCTGGCGGAGGGGGCGGCGCCTGCCGACGCAAGCCCGGCGGCCCACGGCGTCAGCGGCAGTGACGATGGCATCGTCAAGTTCGTCGGCTCCCACCAGAATCACCTGCTGCGCCTCGAGCACTCCCTGAGCCGCGATCATCAGCCCGGCAGCGTGGTCTACGAGCTGGTGATGAGCTGGTCCCAGCAGGCGATCCTGCTGCTGCTGTGCGGCCTGCTGTTCTATGCCGCCCTCTTCTACCCGGGGACGAGCTTTCGCGATCACTTCGCCGGCATTCACAGGCGCCGCCTGCAGCGCCGGCATCTGCAGTACCGCTTCGCCCAGAGCTTCCTCGCCTGACCCCGATGGGGTCAGCTTGCCACCTGTTGCCTCATCTTCTCTCTGTTGCTGTTCACTTTTAGTGAACGGCTAGGCTGTCTTGTTTCATTTTTTTGCACGGCGCGACCCCGGTGTCGCCCCTTGCCATCGCCTGACAGAGGCCGATTTCATGAGAAAAAAGAGTCATACCGTGTTGAACCGCATGAGCCTGTGGCAGTACGCCCTGTTGCTGCTGATGCTGGTCACGTTCGCGTTCTATTCCCTGCCCACCTTCTTCGGTGAGCAGCCCTCCCTCGGTCTGCACGGCCAGTCGCGCCTGAGCGACGCGCAGCGCACCCTGCTGGCCGAGAACCACATCGACCCCCTCAAGCAGATCGCCCAGGGTGGCCGGATAGCGCTGGTGTTCGCCAGCCAGGGGGAGCAGCAACTGGCCAAGCAGTTGCTGGAGCAGCAGGGGCTGGACAGCGCCGCCCTGACCCTGGAGTTCTACTCCAACGCCCCGGCCTGGATCAGCCGGCTCGGCGCCGATCCCATCAAGCTCGGGCTGGACCTGCGCGGTGGCTCCCAGCTGCTGATCGGGGTGGACGTGGATTTTGTCATCGACAACCAGACCAAGAACCTGGTGGATACCCTGCGCACCCGTTTTCGCGAGGCCAACCTGCGCGGCGCCAGCGTGATGCGCACCGCCCAGGGGAGCGTGGCCGTCACCCTGCCCGACGTGACGGGGCAGGAGGCCTGGCTCTCCATCATCAAGGAGAGTGCCGGTACCCGCCAGGATCAGTGGACACTGAGCCGTTCCGGCAATGCACTGACCCTGGTGCTGAGCGACGCCGAGCGCACCCTGCTGGTGAACAACGCCGTGACCCAGAACCTGTCGATCCTGAAAAAGCGGATCAACGAGCTCGGCATCGTCGAGGCCTCGGTGGTGCGTCAGGGGCAGGACGGCATCCGCATCGAGCTGCCGGGGGTGCACAACCCCAAGCAGGCGAAAGAGGTGATCGGCGCCACCGCGTCCCTGGCCTTCTATGAAGCCAAGGCCGACAGCCGCTTCTTCATGGCGGATCGCAGCGGCCAGGCAGTGGGGCTGGCCCGCCAGCCGGTGCTGAGCGGCGAGCACATCGTCGATGCCCGCGCCAACATGGGGGAGATGGGGCAGCCCCAGGTCAACATCGTGCTCGACACCCTGGGGGGGAGCAAGATGAACCAGTTCAGCCGCCAGCACGTGGGCAAGCCCATGGCCACCGTCTTCACCGAGTACAAGACCAACGCCGAAGGCAAGCTGCGCGCCCGAAGCGAGGTGATCAACGTCGCCACCATCCAGACCGCCCTTGGCAACCAGTTCCGCATCACCGGGATTGGCAGCCTGCCCGAGGCCCAGGAGCTTGCCATGCTGCTGCGGGCCGGGGCCCTCACCGCGCCGCTGAAGATCCTGGAGGAGCGCAGCATAGGCCCGACCCTGGGTCTGCAGAACATCGAGGCGGGCTTCACCGCCCTGGCGTTCGGCATGGCGGGCATGATGCTGTTCATGATGGCCTGGTATCGCAAGTTCGGCTGGGTCGCCATCACGGCGCTGGTTGCCAACCTGCTGATGCAGGTGGGCATGCTGGCGGTATTGCCGGGGGCCGTGCTGACCCTGCCGGGGATCGCCGGTCTGGTGCTCACCGTCGGCATGGCGGTGGATACCCATGTGCTGATTTTTGAGCGGATCAAGGACCGGCTGCGGGAAGGGGGGTCTTTGGCCAACGCCATCGACTTTGGTTATCGCTCGGCGTTTCGCACCATCTTCGATGCCAACATCACCACCCTCATCTGCGCCGTGGTGCTCTATGCCATCGGCTCCGGGCCGCTGCAGGGCTTCTCCATCACCCTGATCCTGGGGCTCATCTCCAGCATGGTGACCGGCATCTGGGGCACCCGCGCCATCATCAACCCCCTGTGGGGCAACAGCCGCGCCAAGCTGCTGAGGGTATGACCATGAACCGACTTCATCACCATGACGCCGCACCCGTGAGTCTGTATGACCTGCGCACCGACCGCTTCCTGCCGGGAAGTCTGAACCACCTGACGTCGAGGGAAGAACAATGCTGAGAATGATCCTGGCCATGGGGCTGACCCGCTGGCGCTATATCGGGCTGTGGGCCTCCGTGCTGCTGACCCTGGCCTGCGTGGCCGTCCTTGCGACAAAAGGGCTCGCCCTCGGGCTCGATTTCACCGGCGGGATCCTGCTGGAGTTTCGCATCCAGACCCTGAAGGAGGCCCATGAGCTCAACGCCCTGCTGACGGCGCCCCTGGCGGGGGTGGTGGAGCTGCACGGCGCCGGTGTGCCCGGCGAGTGGCTCATCAAGCTGCCCCCCCACGCGCTGCCCTGGGCGGCGGAGGATCTGGCGACCATGCTGGGGCAGCAACTCGCCCTGCCGGTGGAGCTCTTGCGCACCACCATCGTCGGGCCCCAGGTGGGCGCGGAGCTGTTCCAGCAGGGGATGCTGGCGGTGCTGGTGGCCTCGCTCGCCATCTCCGCCTACCTGGCGGTGCGCTTCGAGTGGCGCCAGGCCATCGGCATCCTGGTGTCGGTGTTGCACGATGGTCTGGTGGCCATCGGGCTGCTCGCGCTCTTTGACATCGAGTTCGACCTCAACGTCATCGCGGGCCTGATGGCGGTGATAGGCTACTCCCTCAACGACAGCATCGTCATCTCGGACCGGTTGCGGGACTTGCTGGGGTCTCGTACCCGCATGGGGATCCACGAGTGCTCGGACGTGGCCATCAAGGCCACCTTCAGCCGCACCATGATCACCTCGGGCACCACCCTCTTCACCGTGGGGGCCCTGCTCCTGTTCGGCGGCGACGCCCTCTACGGCTTCTCCTTCACCCTGTTCGCCGGCATCCTGGTGGGGACGCTCTCCTCCATCACGGTGGCCTCCACCGTGCAGGAGCTGCTGGGGCTCTCCCCCCAGGCCTACCAGAAAAAAGAGGAGGAGCTGGCCGAGGCGGCGTGACCGGCGAGCGCCCTGCCACGGGGCTCATGGGCGGCCAGTGCGGCCGCCCCGGGCAAAAAAGGAAGGCGAATGCCTTCCTTTTTCCATTCTGCCAGAGGGGGGCGGCGGTCCCGAAGGCCGGGTTGGGGCGGCGGGTGTGACGCGGCCGAGCAGAAGTTGAAAAGTGTAATGAAATGCATGTTTTAGGCGCTATTTTCGGGGCCCGCATCGGCTACCCTGGCAGGGAGTCTATGGATGGAGTAAGCACTCATGAATATCGCTCGTCGGCTTCAACTCATTGCCCTGCTGGTCATGCTGGCCCTGGGGTGTCTCAGCTGGTTCAGTATCAGCAGACTCTCCTCCGCCAATGCGGATCTCAGCTATGTAACAGACAACACAGTCCCCAGCATTTCCACGATCAAGGAGATACAAACAGACTTCTACGCCCTGCATTCATTGATCCAGGCGCACGTGCTCAACACCGACGACAGCAAGATGAGTCAGATAGAGCAGAGCATTGCATCCCTTCACACCAAGATGGACGCCCTGCTGAGCCAGTATGAAAGCGGGATGATCTCCAATGAGGAGGACAGGCAGCTCGTCGCCGATGATCGGCGCCTGGTTGCCCAGTACGGCAAGGCCTCTGAAGACGTCCTGCGCCTGTCCCGCGAGAACAAGAATGTGGAGGCCAGAGAGGCGATCGACAAGGAGCTTGCCCCCTTGTTTGAGCAGCTTTCCCAGGCCATCGACAAGCACGTCCACTTCAACATCCAGCAAGGTGACGCCGTCAAGCTGCGAGGCGAGCAGAATGCCGATAGCAGCATGCAGGCCCTGTTGTTCATCTCGGTGGGCGCGGGTGCCCTCACGCTGGTGCTCTTTCTCTGGCTGTTCAGGCAGGTCGCCAATCCCCTCCGTCTGGCCATGGCGACCCTGTCCGAGATCCAGCGCGACCTGAACTTCACCCTGCGGGCCAATGTGAGCCAGCAGGACGAGATCGGCCAGACGCTGACGGCGGTCAACCGCCTGCTGGACACCTTGCAGCAGACCTTCACCGAGTTCTCAGTGGGCAGCCTGCAGATCAAGAGCACGGCAGAGTCCCTCTCCCAGGCGGCCCAGCACATGGCGGAGTCGGCGAGTCAGGCCAATGACGCCACCAGCCTTATCGCCGCCGGGGTGGAGGAGATGAGCGTGAGCATCACGGACATCTCCCAGCGCACCCAGGAGACCAGCCGCATCACCAATGAATCCGGCAAGCTCGCCAGTGACGGCGGGGCCACCATAGAGCGCACTGTGCTCGCCATCAACGACATCGCCGACGCCATTCGTCAGGCCTCCCGCGATGTGACGGCGTTGGGGGAGGGGATCTCCCGCATCGGTGGGGTGGTGAACGTCATCAACGATGTGGCGGGGCAGACCAACCTGCTGGCGCTCAACGCCGCCATCGAGGCGGCGCGGGCCGGTGAGCAGGGACGCGGCTTTGCGGTGGTCGCCGACGAGGTGCGCAAGCTGGCGGAGCGGACGGCCCAGTCGACCCAGGAGATCTCAAGGACGGTGGAGGCTATCCAGCAAGGGTCCGAGGCCACGGTGGCCAGAATGGTCCTGGTGGAGGAGAAGGTGGCGCAAGGGGTGGCCATGGCGACGGAAAGCGGGGCCATCATCACCCAGATCCGCCAGGCCTCCCATCGCGTCATGGATCAGGTCGGCGAGATCACCCTGGCCATCCGCGAGCAGACCTCGGCGGCGGAATCCATCGCCCTCCAGGTCGAGCAGATAGCCCAGGTGGTGCAGCAGACCAGCAGCACGGCGGAGGAGACCTCCGCCGCCGCAGAGGAGCTGAACGTGACCACGGAGAATATCCACCAGCAGATCTCCCGCTATCGCATCCAGTGAGGTGCGGATCGGTTGTTCTCTCCCCGCCATGCCCATGGCGGGGATTTTTTTATGTCAGAACCCCGAACCGGGCTGTTGCAGGAAGGCGGCCTCTTCCTCCGTGCTCGCCCTGCCCAGGATGGCGTTGCGGTGGGGGAAGCGGCCAAAGCGATCGACGATCACCTGGTGGCGGCGGGCAAAGTCGGCAAAGCCTTCGAAGGTGGTCCGGGCCGGGTCTGTGGCCTGCTCGTCGGCCAGGGCCTCGAACAGGGCGACGCTTCTGGCCTGCTGCTCTTTGGACTCCGCGTGCTCGAGGGGCAGATAGAAGAAGACCCGGGCCAGCGGCGAGAGCCCCTTGTCGACCCCGAGGGTGAGCCCCTTGAGGCACAGCGCCCTGGCCTTGTCGTCCTGGGCGAAGGCGGCGGGGGTGTGGCGGTGAAGGTTTCGCGGCAGCTGGTCCAGCAGCAGGATGAGGGCCAGGCGCCCTGCGGGATCGTCCTCCCAACGGGCGAGCTCGCCCGCTGCGGCACGGGCCGCCAGTTCGCCGAAGCGTGAGGCCAGCAGGGCATCGGTCTCGCTGCTCTTGCCCCACCAGAGGGGGGCCTGACGGGCGGCACGGGGAGCGTCGTCTGCGTCATCGCCAAACCAGAAATCGAGCAGAGGTTGCCAGGGTTGCATGGGAACTCCTTGGGCCGGTGGCCGTGAGGTGAAAACGGAGCAGGGGATCTGCCATGGGGGGCTGCCGCCGTGGCGGCTTCCCGTTACACTGTGCCATCTTTTGCCCCAAAGGGTGATCCCCGGATGGGCCCGTGGTCCCCTGACCCCCTCATCACCCTGACCGGGGCAGCCCGGATGTGTCCCACTCAATAGAAGGAATGCCAGATATGGCCGGAGCCAGTTTGTTGACCCTGCTCGATGATATTGCCAGCGTGCTCGATGATGTCGCCCTGATGACCAAGGTGGCGGCGAAGAAGACGGCCGGGGTGCTGGGGGACGATCTCGCCCTCAATGCAGAGCAAGTCTCCGGGGTGCGGGCCGAGCGTGAGCTGCCGGTGGTGTGGGCGGTGGCCAAGGGGTCGTTTCGCAACAAGCTCATCCTGGTGCCTGCCGCCATCGCCATCAGTGCTCTTATCCCCTGGCTCATCACCCCGCTCCTGATGCTGGGGGGGGCCTACCTCTGTTTCGAGGGGGCGGAGAAGCTGGTCCACAAGTTCCTGCCCCACGAGGAAGAGGCGCATCAGGCGGCGCCGGTGCCCGAGGATCTGGCGGCCTATGAGCGCCAGAAGGTAAAGGGGGCCATTCGCACCGATTTCATCCTCTCGGCGGAGATCATCGTCATCGCCCTCGGCACCGTGCAGGGGTCGAGCCTGGGCCTGCAGATCGCCGTGGTGGCGGGCATCGCCCTGCTGATGACCGTCGGGGTCTATGGCCTGGTGGGGCTCATCGTCAAGCTCGACGACATCGGTCTGCACCTGCTGCAAAAGCCCGATGGCGGCGCCGTGCGCCGGGCGGTGGGGCAGGGGCTGCTGGTGACGGCGCCCCGTCTGATGCACCTGCTTGCCCTGGTGGGCACCATCGCCATGTTCATGGTCGGCGGCGGCATTCTGGTCCATGGCTGGCCCTTCCTCCATCATCTCATCGAAGGGACGGCGGACACGGTGGCCGCTCTGCCCGGGGTCGGCGGGGTACTGGCCGTGGTGACGCCCACCCTGCTGAGCGCCTTGGCCGGCGTGGTGGCAGGGCTGGTGCTGGTGGTGGCCATGACCCTGGTGAGCAAGCTTCAGCCCGCCAAATAGGTCGCTTGTCGGGGGAGGGCCGACAGGGGCCGTCGCACCCGGGGGCGCTCTTCTGCCGGTTGCCTCGAATGGGGGCTAGGCAAGTGCCTGGCCCCCTTCGTACTATCCGGTTTCACCCGCCCGCAGAGGCGGGGTGACCCGATATGGACGCAAACAGACAAGGACAACCATGAAACCACCCGTTTGGCGAGATGATCACATCTATGCCGCCCCCGACGATCCTGCCATCGAGGCCGCCTTCCAGGAGGCTGCCCGCGCCCTCACCCGGCTTGACGCCCTCCTGGCGGACCTGCCGGATCCCGCCCATCCCGTTGCGGATGCCAATGCCCTGCGCCACCTGCTGCGGGCCATCCGCCGCGAGGCCAACGGGGTGAAGAGCCTGGCCTGGAACAGTCAGGTCTATGGTTACAACCGGCTGAGCCAGAACGGGCGCGACGAGGAGGCCCGGGTACTGCTCTCCCGGGGCCAGCAGCTGGAGGCGACCCTGGCCCAGCGCAGCAAGCCGGTGGACCTGTTCTGGGTTCGCGCCCCCAAGTCACTGGTGCGCACCCTGCTGCAAGATCCCGAACTCTTCGAGCTGGCCTACCACATCCATCACGACAGAGCGCAGCAGGATCAGTGGCTTTCGCTCGAGAGCGAGCAGCTCATCGAGGGGTTGGCGGTAGACGGCCTGCAGGGGTGGGGGGATCTCTATGACAACCTGGTGGGGCGGCTGCTGCCGGTGGTGGAGGGGGTGCCCATGGGGCTTGCCCAGGCGGACAACCTGCTCGCCCACCCGGACAGGGCGCGGCGCGCCAGTGCCTGGCACGCCATCCAGGGTGCCTGGGAGGCGGAGCAGGAGACGGTGACCGCCATTCTCAACGCCATCAACGGCTGGCGCAACGAGCTCGGCCGCCAGCGTGGCAAGGGGCGCAGGCTGGATGCCCTCGAGGTCACCTGCCATCAGGAGCACATCACGGGCGCGACCCTGGAGACCCTGATGGCGGCGGCCGGGGAGCACAGGGAGCTCGGGCGCCGCGCCTTGAGGGCCATGGCCTGTGCCCAGCAGATCACCGACTTCGCCCCCTGGGATCTCTTTGCCCCGGCGCCCCAGGCCGTGCACGGCAAGTTCGGCTTCGAGCAGGCGCTGAATCTGGTGATGGAGGCCTTTGCCGCCTTCGATCCCGAGATGGGGGCGTTTGTCCGCATGATGGCCGACAAGGGGTGGATTGATGCCGCCCCGAGCGAGCACAGGCGAAGTGGCGCCTATTGCACCGAGTATGCCGATCCGCCCGAGCCAAGGGTCTTCCTCACCTTCGAGGGGACCATGGACAACGTCATCACCCTGGCCCATGAGCTCGGCCACGCCTGGCACAGCTGGTTGCTGCGGGATCTTCCCTTCGAACAGCGGGGCTACCCCAAGACGCTGGCGGAGACCGCCTCCCTCTTTGCCGAGATCCTGGTGCGCGATGCCCTGCTGGCCGCCACCGACAAGGTGGAGCAGCGCCGGGCCATCGCCTGGCTGGACGGGGAGCGGGCCGCGAGCCTGCTTCTCGACATCCCCGCCCGCTTTGCCTTCGAGCGCGCCCTGGTGACGGCGCGGGAGGCGGGTTACGTGGGGGCGAGCCAGATGCGGGAGATGATGAAATCGGCGCAGCAGCAGTGCTATGGTGACGCCCTCAGCCAGTATGACGAGCTGTTCTGGGCCAGCAAGGGTCACTTCTCCATCGCCGAGTCCGGGTTCTACAACTACCCCTATCTGTTTGGCTATCTCTTCAGCCTGGGGCTCTATGCCCAGCATGCGCGGGCCGGGGGCGAGTTTGTGCCCGCCTATCGCGCCCTGCTGCGAGATACCGGCCGCATGAGCGCCGAGGCGCTGGTGGAGAAGCACCTGGGGGTCGACATCCGCGAACCCGGGTTCTGGCAGGAGAGCCTGCGCTATGTGGAAGAGGCGGTGGTGCGCCTCGAGCGGCTGGTGTGATGCCTGCACGCGAAGGTGGTGGCTCTGGCCACCTGGATTTCACGACGGGCCAGGCCCGTCCCTGACGATGAGCGTTCGATGCAACAACGAGTCTATCCACAGCAGTGGCAAAATGATCACATCTACCCCTCCCTCGACAGCTGTGTCCTCGAGGCGGACATGAGCCTGGCCCGCGCCAGCCTGGCCGAGCTGAGCGGTTTTATCGAGGGACTGGCCCAGGTGCCTCGCACCCCAGGCGCCTTGCAGGACTTCCTCAGGGAGGTACGCCTGCGGGCCCGCCGCATTCGCGACATCGGCTGGAACATCGCCGTGCTGGCGGCCTGCAAGGGGAGCCAGGACGCCCGGGATCCCCTCGCCAAGCAGGTTGCCTCCCGGGCCCGTGCCCTCAATGCGGATCTGTTCAAGACGCTTGCCCCCATCGAAGATCTGATGCTGGGGCTGCCTGCGCCCGAGTTTGAGCAACTGATGGCCGACCCCCTGCTCGGGGAGGAGGGGTACCGGCTGCGCCACGAGCGTCGCCTGCAGGATCAGCGGTTGCCGGTGGAGGCGGAGCAGCTGGTCATCGGCCTTGGCACCGACGGCCTGCACGCCTGGGGCAACCTCTACAACGATCTGGTGGGCAAGATAAGGCTGGTGATCGCGGGTCGCGAGATGGGGCTGGCGGAGGCGAGCAACCTGCTCTCCAGCCCGGATCGGGCCCTGCGCAAAGAGGCCTTCGATGCCATCAGCGCCGGCTGGGAAGGGGAGCAGGAGACGGTGGCGGCCATCCTCAACGCCCTCAACGGCTGGCGCCTGGAGCTCTCGCGCCAGCGCGGCAAACACCGGCGCCTCGATGCCCTGGACGTTTCCTGCCACCAGAGCCACATCGAGCGGGCGACCCTGGATACCCTGATGGCGGAGACCTGGCAGGCCCGTCATCTGGGCCAGCGGGCCCTGGGGCTGATGGCCGGTCACCTCGGCCTCGAGGTGCTGGGGCCGGAGGATCTCTTTGTGCCGCCCCCTGCCGCCAGCCGCCGGGAGATCCCCTTCGAGGAGGCGGTCGACATCATCGCCCTGGCTTTCGCGCGCTTTGACCCCGAGATGGGGGACTTTGCCCGCATGATGGCCGAGCGCGGCTGGATTGATGCCGCCCCCACCCCCAACCGGCGCACCGGGGCCTATTGCACCAAGTTTGCCGAGCCGGTGGAGCCGCGGGTCTTCATCACCTATGCGGGCACCATGGACAACGTCATCACGCTGGCCCACGAGCTCGGTCACGCCTGGCACAACTGGCTCATCCGCGACTTGCCCATGAGCCAGCGCAGCTACCCCATGACCCTGGCGGAAACCGCCTCCATCTTCGCCGAGACCCTGGTGCGCAGCGCCCTCTACGAGCAGGCCCGAAGCGCCGAGGAGCGTCTGGCCATTGCCTGGGCGGATGCCGATGGCGCCGCCACCTTCCTGGTCAACATCCCGGCCCGCTTCGACTTCGAGCGGGCCCTGGTGGCCGAGCGCGAGCAGGGCTATGTGTCGTCGGCCCGGCTCAAGGGGCTCACCGACGAGGCCTGGGGGCGCTGGTACGAGCAGAGCCTTGACCGCTATCACCCCCTGTTCTGGGCCGCCAAGGCGCACTTCTCCATCGCGGGCTTCGGTTTTTACAACTACCCCTACCTCTTTGGCTATCTGTTCAGCCTCGGGGTCTATCAGCAGCTGATGAGCCGCCAGGCCGCAGGGGAGGAGGGGGTGGCGAAGGCCTACCGCGCTCTGCTGCGAGACACAGGTCGCATGAGTGCCGAAGAGCTGGTCGAACGGCATTTGGGGCAGGACATTCGCGAGCCCGCCTTCTGGCAGGGGAGCTTGGCCCTGGTGGAAGCGGCGGTGGCGCGCTTCGCCCAGTGCGGCAGTTAACCTCGCCAGACCAGGTTTGCGCCATGTCCCGCCGGGGCATGGCGCTGCCACAGCCGCCCCGACGCGCGGTTTGGTGGCCCGAAGGGGCGTGATCCAAAGCAAGAAAGTGGGATGTTTTGGTGGCGCAAGGCCCTGTCGCTGGGGTAGTTTCGATAGAACCGACACAGTTTTTGAGGTCTTGTCCATGATCATCTATCTGCATGGCTTTGATGCCACCAGCCCCGGCAATCATGAAAAAGTGCTGCAGTTGCAGTTTATCGATGATGATGTGCGTTTCGTGCACTACAGCACGGTTCACCCCCGCCACGACATGAGCCACCTGCTCAAGGAAGTGAAGAAGCAGCTCGACATGAGCACCGATCCCAAACCCCTCATCTGCGGCGTGGGCCTGGGTGGCTACTGGAGCGAGCGGATCGGGTTTCTGTGCGGCATCAAGCAGGTGGTCTTCAACCCCAACCTGCACCCGGAAGAGAACATGCAGGGCAAGATCGACAGGCCGGAAGAGTACGAGGACATCGGCACCAAGTGTGTAACCGAATTTCGTAATAAAAATTCAGGAAACTGCCTGTGCATCCTTTCCGTTCAGGATGAAATCCGCGATAATCGGGACACTGAACGTGAATTGAAGAACTATTACGACATCGTATGGGATGAGCGCGAGACCCATAAGTTCAAGAACATCTCGCACCATCTGCAACGGATGAAGGCCTTCAAAGAAGCCTGAGCCATCACGTCAACCGATTTCGTTTTAGGGAGCCAATGGCTCCCTTTCGTTTTGAGGAACCAAGGAAAATCATCATGATGAATATTGTCGTTGTAGGCGGTGGCGCCGGTGGTCTCGAGCTTGCGACCAGCCTGGGCCGCAAGCTGGGCAAGAAGAACAAGGCCAGGATCACCCTGGTGGATCGCAATCGCACCCACCTGTGGAAACCCCTGCTGCACGAAGTGGCCACCGGCTCCATGGATGCGGGCATCGATGCCCTGAGCTACCAGTCCCACGCCAAGAACCACGGCTTCGAATTCCAGCTCGGCAGCTTGACCGACATCAAGCGCGACGAGAAACGCATCGTGCTGGCCCCCATCCACGACGAGAGCGGCGCCCTGGTGGTCAACGAGCGGGAAGTGGCTTACGACATCCTGGTGATGGCCATCGGCTCGGTCTCCAACGACTTCAACACCAAGGGCATCAAGGATCACTGCATTTTCCTGGACAGCCCCTCCCAGGCGCACCGCTTCTACAACAGCATGATGAACCGCTTCCTGCAGTTCGCCACCGAATACCAGCCCGGTGACAAGGTGAAGATCGCCATCGTCGGCGGCGGCGCCACCGGCGTCGAGCTCTCCGCCGAGCTCTACAACGCGGTGGAGCAGCTCTACGCCTACGGCTTCAAGAACCTCACCACAGACAGCCTGAAGGTGACCCTGGTGGAAGCGGGCCCTCGCATCCTGCCGGCCCTGCCGGAGCGCATCAGCGGCTCCGCCCATCAGGAGCTGGTGAAGCTGGGCGTGGACGTGCGCACCGCCACCATGATCACCGAGGCGACCGCCGAGGGCCTGCACACCAAGGATGGGGAGCTGATTGAAGCAGACCTCATGGTGTGGGCCGCGGGCATCAAGGCGCCGGACTTCATGAAGGAGATCGCGGGCCTGGAAACCAACCGCATCAACCAGCTGGTGGTCCACGAGACCCTGCAGACCACCCGGGACGAGAACATCTTCGTCATCGGCGACTGCGCCGCCTGCCCGCAGCCGGACGGCAAGTTCGTGCCGCCCCGCGCCCAGTCCGCCCACCAGATGGCGACCCAGGCGTTCAAGAACATCCTGGCCAAGATGAACGGCGGCGAGATGAAGCCCTACCGCTATCACGATCACGGCTCCCTGGTCTCCTTGAGCCGCTTCTCCACCGTGGGCAGCCTGATGGGTAACCTGATGCGCGGCTCCATGATGGTAGAAGGCTACATCGCGCGCATCGTCTACATCTCCCTCTACCGGATGCACCAGGTCGCCCTGCACGGCTACATCAAGACCGGCCTCATCATGCTGGTGGGCCGCATCAACCGGGTGCTGCGCCCGAGCATGAAGCTGCACTGAGTGCATGGCGGCTGCCGCTGCGAACATCAGAAAGGAGAGGCTTGCCTCTCCTTTTTTTATGGCCGACGCGGGGCGCTCCTGGCAGCGCCTGCCGCCGTTCAGGGCGAAGACGCAGAGGGCCGGTGCAGCTGCCGTCGTGTCTGCATCATCAAGGCCCCGCTTTCATCGTGGCCCGGAAGCCCTCTCCCCAGCACCGGAGCCCAAGGTCGCTGTGCGGGGGAAAGTGGCACGACACAGGCCCTATGGATGGCTCCTTGATGAACCTGGCGGACGCTGTGCTTGAAGCCCCTGACCACGCCGGGCTTATGCTTTGGCCAGCGCCTTGCTACCATGACGGCAACGGTGCTTCGCGCACCCAGCCCAACTCACAGGAGACCTCATGATCCTCTCAACCACCCCCACCCTGGAAGGCAAGACCATTCGCGAGTACCGCGGCATCGTCGTGGGCGAAGCCATCCTCGGCGCCAACATCTTCAAGGATCTGTTCGCCGGCATCCGCGACATCATCGGCGGTCGCTCCGGCGCCTACGAAAAAGAGCTGGCCCGGGCCCGGGAGATCGCCTTCGAGGAGCTCAAGGAGCGTGCCCAGGCGCTGGGGGCCAACGCCGTGGTGGGCATCGACATCGACTACGAGGTGGTGGGCCAGAATGGCAGCATGCTGATGGTCAGCATCAGCGGCACCGCCGTGGTGATCTAGCCCGCCAGTGCCCGGCCCTGCATGGCCAAACGCCCCGTCACAAGCCGACCTCGAGGTCGGCTTTTTGTCGGGTGTGGCGCGCAAAGGTGGGTGCAAGTGAGTGGGGCTCAAGGCCTGAACGTATCGAATGCCCCGATGGTTCTGGGCTGGTCGGGAATGAGAGAAAAAGCGGCCCGGCCCGGAGAAGGTGCGGGAACATGGGGGGGCACAGGGCCTGAAGGTCGGCAAAGTTGTTCAATTTTACTATTCGATAATGAGTTATCGTTTGATATATCTAAACAAAAAATGACCTGTCAGGGGTCGTAGAGCCCAGGTCGGGACGAACATGGCGAGGTGCAGGCGGCACTGTACTCGCATCCCGCCCATAAAAAGAGGTCGCCCGGGCGACCTCTTTGTCGTCTGCTATTTCGCTGCGGCTCAGGGCAGGGCATCGGGCCGGAAGGTGTTGCAAGGATCTGTGTCCCTCGTGTCTCAATCGATCAGGGCAATGCATCGGGCCGGAAGCTGGCGCGGATCTGCGGCACCAGGGGGGAGGGGTCGAAGCCTTTCTCCTCCCCGAGCACCGGGTGGAGCAGGGGTTGGTCACGGATGGGGGTGAGGTCCCCCGCCAGCAGCTGCCTTGTGGCCTGCCCCATCTGGTAGAGCTGGCGCACCGGGTCGAACTGGCGGGCGAGATCCAGCCCGTCCCCGGCCCGGGTGAAGGCCATCATGGGGATCTGGTAGCTGGCATCCCGTGGCGGTTTGGCGCCGTGGATGCCCTTGCCGGCCGACATCAGGAAGGGCTGGTGGTCCCCGAAGGCCACCACCAGGTAGCGCTTGCCGGAGCTGTCCAGGGTCTTGAGCAGCCGCTCCAGGGAGGCCATGGCATCCACCACCCCGGTGTAGTAGGTGTTGAGCAACTGGGTATCCGCCGGGCTCTGATCCGGGCAGGCGCCGCTGCGCTGCTGGGCCCGGTAGCGATCCCCGTCGAAGGGGCCGTGCCCCTGCATGGTGACCGCGTAGGCGAACAGGGGCTGATCGTCCTGGTTGCTGCGTTTGAGCAGGTGATCGATGAGGGCATCGTCGGAGATGTAGAGCCCCTTGTGCTCGAGGGCGGTGAAGCGGGTATCGAACCAGCGCTCCTGGTAGCCGAGGGCCGGGATCGCCTTGGCGCGGCCCCAGAACTTCTCCACATAGGGGTGGGCGAACAGGGTCTGGTAGCCGCTCTGGGCTGCGCTGCGCGCAAGGCCGGGCACCTTGTCCGAGAGGTAGTAGTAGGGCACCACCCCCTGTTTGAGCAGGCCCACCGGCAGGCCGGTGTTCATCTCGAACTCCGCCAGTACCGTCATGCCCCCCGTGGTGGGGGAGTGGATGGTCTTGCGCCATTGGGCCACGCTGGCGGGCAGGCTCAAGGTGGGGGCGGGGGCGCAGAGACGGCCCTGCCAGTCAAGCCAGAGTGACTCGTATTGCAGCACGATCACCAGATCGAAGCGGGGAGCCCTGGGCTGGGCGGGCAGGCTCAGCTCCGGGGTGCGCTCGTTGATCTGCAAGGGGTAGCGAAACACGTTGCCGCTTTGCAGCATCTCGTCCACCAGGTTGAACAGGTAGAGGCCGGGGCCGGCGCGGATGATGTCCCTGTGGTAGTTCACCGCCCTGTCCACGTAGCGGATGTTGGCCCCGAGCAGCTTGTTGCCGGTCTGGGTGGCGAACACGCAGAGGGCGAAGAAGGCGGCGGTGGCGGCGGCGGTGCGCAGCAAGCCCCGCAGGATCCAGCGAGAGAGGGCGAAGCGCCACACCAGAAAGAGGAGCCCCAGCACGACGAGCACCGGCACCACAGGGTGCTGATCGAGCAGGATGTGCAGCAGGGCCAGCAGGTTGCCCAGATCGTCCCCCCCCAGCGGCACCCCGTAGATGGCGATCTTCATGAAGTTGGCGAGTAGCCCGATGCCCGAGAGGGCGGTGAAGAGCAGCCCCATATAGAGGCTGAAGCCCGCGAGGGCGCAGAGGCTCCAGCCCAGCACCATGCTGCCCCAGGCGAGGTAGTAGTGCTCTGGCCGAAAGCCCGACCAGAACAGGAATTCCCCCAGCTTGAACACCACGAAGCCGTGAAGCAGCACGAAGGTGAGGTTGCCGAGCAGCAGGCTGCCTGCCACCCGGGCGCGGTAGCTTCGGCGCAGCCGCGGCAGCAGGGCCTTGAGCACGGCGGCGCTCACCAGCAGCACCAGCAGCAGGCTGGTCATCAGGTAGAGGAGGTTGAAACCGCGCTCCGGCAGGGTCTGGAGGATCTGGCTGTATTCGACGCTCTCCGGCCTGTCTGCCAGCAGCAGCCCGATGCGCAGCTGGTAGCGGCTGTCCAGGGCGTCGTCGGGGGCGCGCAGGGCGCTGTTGAGGCTCAGGGTGCAGCGCTCCTTGCGGCACTTCTGGCGCTTGTCCACCGCCTGGCTCAGCTGATCGATGCGTACCCCTTTGTCGTTGAGCAGCTCCACCCGTACCTTGTCCCCCTCCTGCAGGGGTTTGAGCAGTTGCCACTGGCTGCGCACCACCAGATAGAAGCCCCGGTTGTCACTTTTGTAGAGCAGGCTGTAGCGATTGAGGGTCGCGATGGGCTGATCCGCCGGGCCCAGAATGAGGGGGGCGGCACGCCCGAGCCAGCTGACGGGGTTGAGCAGCGGCAGGGCGAGGGTCAGCAGCAGCAGGGCGGTCAGCAGACCCAGCAACAGCCCGGCCAGGGGCTGGGAGGCGGGGCGGTGGCCGGTGACGGGGGCATTCATAAGGGCTCATCCTTGGAGCGGTCATGGCAGCGACGACTGCCTCTATTTTGACCCGATGGTGCGTGGCTTGTTCCTTGATGTCAATTTAATGACAACAAGATGAATATTCCGTGATGAGCACAGTGAAGCAATTTGTGATCCCGATCCGCCAGGGGCACTCATTCTGTGATGAAAGCGTCATCATGAGCCTTTGCTGCTGGTCTGGGAGGGGGGCGCTGTTTAGTCTCTCAGTAACGGTTGGAGGTACATGTATGAATCCCAAAGTTGCGGCGCGTCAGGCCAGATTGCTCCAGATGCTGGAGAGCAAAGAAGAGATCCGGATCGGGCGGGAGCGGGACTGCCCCCTGCCGCTGCCCCAGCTCGTCCGGCTGACCGAGGATCACCCGGACGTCGTCAAGGTCTACGGTCACGGGCTCACCGCCGAGGTGTTCCATCTCAAGGTGGAGGGGCACCACTGGTGCCTGAAACGCTGCCGCCAGGACTCTCTGGTGGCCAATGTGGACGGCAAGACCGCCTTTCTCACCGAGCTGGAGCGGCGTCGGGAGATAGAGAGCCTGCGGGAGCTGCACCCCACCATCCTCTCCAACGTGGTCTGCACCAGTTTCGGCTCCGCCCGGGCCGGGGTGCTGGTCTCCCCCTGGCTGCGGGGGGAGCCGGTGCGCACGCTCTGCGAGCGCAACCTGGCGCAGATGCTGGCGGTGGAGGCGGAGCTGGCCCGCTGGGGCTGGTTTGACTGGGATCCGAGCCCGGGCAACCTGCTGGATGACGGCCAGCATATCTCGGTGTTCGATTTTGGCTACATGTGGCCCTTCGATCCCCTGCACGAGTTCAATTCCAACGGCCTCACCGATCCCGACTTCCACGTGCCTGAGCGGCTGGAAACCCGCACCCTCTCCGGGCTCTGGCTGGACGAGGCGGATCCCTTGCCGCTGTTTCGCCGCTGGCGCGAGCTCTGCCTCGCCTGGGCCAGGGGAGAGCTGCAATACCTGTCGCGGGAGGGGGCGAGCGCCCCCGTGCTGGCGCGGATGCAGGGACTGGTGGGGGAGTGGAGTGCGGCGCTGGCAAGCGACGAGGCGCTGGCGGCCAACTGGTGGCGCGACATGTACCGCAGCCATCGGCTCGACATCCTGGACGACCTCAGCGGCAAGAGCTGCGGCCCGCTCACCCTGCGCCGCCTCGACTGGCTGGAGCAGGCGGTACAGGAGCACTTCCCGGCCCTGGTGGACAATCTGGCCCCTGACGAAGCGGGGCTCGGTCAGGCCGGGTTGCTGCAACGGCTGGGAGGGCTGCGCGAGCAGATCCGGGCCAATCTGCTGCCCACCCGGGCTACCCTGGTCACCAGCTGATGGTGGAAGAAGAGTGACAAGAGGGGCGCCGCGGCGCCCCTCTTTGCTGAGTGGGGAAGGCCGCCCCGGGTGTGATGGGGCGGAGGAGGCTCGTTGTGTGCCAGCGCTGGGGCGACTCAGTCGAGCAGTTCCCGGTGCAGGCAGTTGACGATGTGGCCCGCCTCGTCCTCTTTGACCAGGAAGCAGAGGTTGTGGGCGCTGGCGCCGTAGCAGATCATCCGGATGTTGTGCTCGCGGATGGCGTCGAACACCTGGCTGCCCACCCCGGCCGCCTCGCTCATGCGGTTGCCGATGAGCGCCACCAGGGCGAAGCCGGTCTCCACTTCCACCTTGCACAGCTGGCCGAGCTCCGCCAGCACCTTGTCGTTCAGGATGGGTTCGCCGTTGCTCTGGCTGCCGGTGTGATCCAGGGTCAGGGAGACGCTCACCTCGGAGGTGGTGATGAGATCCACCGAGATGCGGTGACGGGCCAGGATGCCGAACACCTCGGCCAGGAAGCCGTAGGCGTGGAACATGTTGAGGCTGTGCAGGGTCACCAGCACCTGCTGGCGGCGCAGGGCCACGGCCCGGAACAGCGGGTTGCTGCGGGTGGTGGCGCGGATCCAGGTGCCACCGGCGGCGGGGTCCTTGGCGGAGCCCACGAACACCGGGATGTCCTGGCGCAGCGCGGGTTGCAGGGTGGCCGGGTGCAGCACCTTGGCGCCGAAGGTGGCCATCTCCGCCGCCTCCACGAAGCTGATTTCGGGGATGGGGCGGGCGCGGGTAACCAGGCGGGGATCCGTGGTGTAGATGCCGGGCACGTCGGTCCAGATCTCGATACTGCCTGCGTCCAGTGCCTCGGCCAGGAGGGCCGCGCTGTAGTCGGAGCCGCCACGGCCGAGGGTGGTGGTGCGACCATCGCCGTCGGCACCGATGAAGCCCTGGGTGATGACCAGGCTGTCACCCAGCAACGGGCCCACCGCCTGCTGGCAGAGGGCGCGGGTCGCCGCGAGATCCACGGTGGCCTTGCCAAAGCGGCTGTCGGTGCGCAGCAGTTGGCGCGCATCCTGCCACTGGGCCTTGACCCCGCGCTGGTGCAGGAGTTCGGTGAAGAGACGGGTGGACATCAGCTCGCCGCAGGCGATGAGGCGATCGGCGAGTTCGGCGTCGGTGTGCTGACTGGCCTGACGGGCCATGGTGCGAATGTCGCCGAGCTGGGCATGGATGAGGGCGCTCACGTCGCCCGGGTTGCCAAGGGCGGCCAGAATGGCCAGCTGGATGTCGGCAAGCCTGGCAAGCTGGGCATCCTGTCCGGCTTCGTCCAGTTCACCCTGAGCCAGGCTCACCAGCAGGTTGGTGACGCCGGCGCTGGCGCTCAGCACCACCACCCGGGTCGCCGGATTGGCCAGCACCACGTCGGCGCAGTGGTTCATGGCCGCGGCATTGGCGACGCTGGTTCCGCCAAACTTGGCGACATTGATCGGGTTCATTGCATACTCCTGTCTCAAGGTGAAAATCCGGTTTCATCGGGCAAATAGAGAGGAGGAGGCAAAAAATGGCAGGAAAACGCGAGGATCCCGGCCAGAAGCACTCCACCTGCAGAGCCCATCCCGTACCCGCCCTAAGTGGGGCGCGGTGTGGGATGACCACTACCGATGACAACCCGGGGGATTCAGCCCCCGCAGCCGACGTGGCGGTGTCCAGTCACTCGCCTCGTCTCGGCGCTGCTCCCCCTGACCCAAGTTCACCGGACACTGGTGTCCTCCCCTGGGCTGCCTGGGCAGCGCTCCTCTTCTGGTGCCACCTGTGACAGGTGGCGTGCATGTACAAATACCTTGGTCTGGATTGCACTGTCAATCGAGTTCGTAAAAAAGAACAAAATTGACGGTAACCAGGCACAAGATCAATCAGTTACGAAATGGTCTTGGACAAAACCTTGGAGCGACGCTGCCAGTTGTAGAAGCGCTGGCGCTCCACCGGCAGATCTTCGACTTCCAGGGGATCGAAGCCCCGCTCCCGGAACCAGTGGATGGAGCGGGTGGTGAGCACGAACAGGCGACGGATGCCGAGCCGCCTGGCCCGTTCGGCCACCTTGGCGATCAGGGTGTCTCCCCGGTTGGAGTTGCGATACTCCGGGTGGATGGCGACGCAGGCCATCTCGGCCATGGCTTCTTCCATGAAGCAATAGAGCGCGGCGCAGCCGATGATGAGGCCGTCCCGCTCGATGATGGTGAACTTGTCTATCTCCATCTCCAGCTGCTCCCGGGAGCGGCGCACCAGGATCCCTTCCTCTTCCAGCGGACGGATGAGATCCAGGATGCCGCCGATGTCCTCAATGGTGGCGGCCCGGGCCCGCTCGGCGCTTTCGCGCACGATCTGGGTACCCAGCCCCTCGCGGCTGAACAGCTCCTGCAGCATGGCGCCGTCGTCCTGATAGCTCACCAGGTGGGAGCGGGGTACGCCACCCCGGCAGGAGGCGATGGCCGCGCGCAGGTAGCGGGCGGTGCCTGACATCTCTTCCCCCGCCTGCTCCAGCGCCACCAGCAGCTCTTCGGCCTGCTCGGGGAAGAGCTCGGAGATGGCCTCCCCGTGCCTGTCCATTACCCCCTGGGTGCTGCTGAAGCAGATGAGCTTGTCGGCTTTGAGATCCACCGCCACCCGGCGGGCTACCTCTTCCGAGCTCAGGTTGAAGCTCTCGCCGGTGACCGAGCAGCCAATGGGGGAGATGAGCACCAGGCCGTGCTGATCCAGCTGGCGGGTGATCCCCTCCACATCGATGCGACGCACCCGGCCGCTGTGGCAGAAGTCGATGCCGTCATCCACACCCAGCGGCTGGGCGGTGACGAAGTTGCCGCTCACCACGCTGATGCGGGCCCCCTGCATGGGTGTGTTGGCGAGCCCCATGGAGAGCTGGGCGGTGATGTCGTATTGCAGACCGCCGCACACCTGCTTGATGATGGCGAAACTGGCATCGTCGGTGACCCGGATCCGCTTGTGATACTGGGCCTGGATGCCGGCGCGGGCCAGGGCCTCGTCATTTTGCGGACGCGAACCAAACACCAGTACCAGGCGGATCCCCAAGGTCTGCAGCAGGGCGATGTCGCTGACGATGTTGGCGAAATTGGGGTGACAAATGGCTTCCCCGCCGATCATCAGGACGAAGGTGGCACCCCGGTGCACATTGACATAAGGGGTGGATTGCCGAAAGGCATGGACCAAGCTGGGTTCGCGTTCACGCACGTGTTTCATTCCATAAAAAAGCAGCAATTTGCCCAATATATGAAAATAAATTCACAAATCAAGACTAAATATCGACTTGGTGTTTTTTTGTCGCCATTTTGACCAGTGCGGGCGGGGAGGGGAAGACGCAGGCGAGGGCGGGAGGGTCGCCCCGGGGGCCGCTCCCTGGTTGATCCGGGCTAATAACCTGATATCTTCGGTGTTCCTTTTCGTCAGCCGCATTGCGCGGGGTTTTATACAAGGACAGGGCATATGGAGCAGATTATTTCACCGGCAGAGGCGCTGCCGGGACGGCGGGAAGCGCTGGAGATTGGCCAGGTGCACGCAGTAAACGGCCACCCGACCCAGGGGCCCTGGCCCGAGGGGATGGAGCTTGCCTGGTTCGGCATGGGCTGTTTCTGGGGTGTGGAGCGTCTGTTCTGGCAGCAGCCCGGGGTCTATTCCACCGCCGCCGGGTATCAGGGGGGGCTGACCCCCAATCCCACCTACAAGGAGGTGTGCAGCGGCCTGACCGGCCACGCCGAGACGGTGCAGGTGGTGTTCGATCCCAAGGTCATCAGCTATGGGGATCTCGTGAAGCTGTTCTGGGAACACCATGATCCGGCCCAGGGGATGCGCCAGGGTGGCGACATCGGCACCCAGTATCGCTCCGTCATCTTCGTCGGGGACGACACCCAGGAGGCGATTGCCCAGCAGAGCCTGGCCGCCTACCAGCAGGCCATGACGGCGAGCGGTGACGGGCGCACCATCACCACCCGCATCCTGCCGCTGGCCCCCTTCTATTACGCCGAGGATTATCACCAGCAATATCTGGAGAAGAATCCCGAGGGGTATTGCGGCCTGGGGGGCATCGGCGTCTGCCTGCCTCCCAGCCTGAATCGCTGAGGCGTCATTGCATACCACGGGGGCCATCAGGCCCCCGTGTCATTGTGATGAAAAATAATTGAAAAAAATGCGTCAGGTGGGGAACTAAACTGAACCCTGGCTGACCAACAGGGTAGCGACCACGGATGGTTGCCAAGACCAGACACATTTTTTTGCCCCGAAATTCATTACTCTGACAAGCGCGATGAATTGACAATGCTAGCAAGCAGGGCTGCCCGATGAGGCGGCCCTTTTCATTGGGCGTCCCGCCTCACTCCTCGCCTCATTGCATCTCGTCCCCTTGCCGTCACGGCAGGGGGGGGGTCAGCTGATGGTGCTGTCGAACAGGTTCTTGATGAGGTCGATGAACTCGATGAGGAAGGCTTGCTGGGCTTCGCTGGGGGCGGACAACCAGACGGCGGAGAGCACCTCTTCCAGGTCGGCGACCACGGCATCGGCCTCCTGCATGATCAGGAAGCGCACCTTGGGGTCGAGCTGGGGGTTCTGCTCGCAGATGGCCATCAGGTTGTCGGCCACCCGGCTGCTCACCAGATCCTCGATGGTCTGGGCGCCGCCGCCTTGTTGCTGGCTCTCGAACAGACCCAGACTCTCTACCAGATACTCGATCAGCGCAATGTAACCGTCGCTCTCTACCACCATGATGGCTGCCCTTTCTTCATTGTCTTGGGGAAATGGTGCGTATTTTAGTGGCTGAACCCGTCATGGCAAGCGGCAGTGGAGCCGATGGCGGATAAATTGGACACCGCCGCGCTCCACCGTCTCCAATCCGGTCAGCAGGAAGCCGTGACGCAGGAAGAGAGCGAGGCTGAAGGCGCTCGCCTCCGTGGTGAGGCTGCCAAGTCCCATCTGGCTGGCGGCTGCCAGCACCCGCTCCAGCAGCAGGGTGCCGAGCCCCTGGCGCGGATGATCCGCGCTCACGTAGAGCAGGCTGAGATGACCGTCATCGCTCAGGGTGGCAAAGCCAAGGGGCACATCGTCTTGCTCGATGACCCAGCCATGGTGCTCGCGCAACTGGCTGGCAAGCCCCGGGTGATGGGCGCCCCTGGCCCACTGCTCCACCTGCTCCGGGCTATAGTGTGCAGGCCCCAGGCGGCGTACCGACTGCTCGAACAGATCCAAAAGCCTTGGTATGTGCGCCTCCTCGAGGGGGACGATGCGAGGAGAAGAAAGAGACGGCATGGATCAACCCTCCCTGATGGTCGCGCGGGGGGCCTGGGGCCGCTTCGCCCTGGGCAGACCCGCCACCACCCGCTCATAGGAGTGGACTATCCAGCCCTGCCAGAGATCGTCAGACAGGCCTTCACTCAGGGTCACCGTGTTCCAGTGCTGCTTGTTCATGTGCCAGCCCGGTTTCACCTCGGGGTGGATCTCCCGCAGCAGCAGGGCGAGCTCGGGTTCGCACTTCAGGTTGATGGAGAGGGGCTCCGCCTGCCAGTCCACCAGGGCAAACATCTTGCCGGCGATGCGGTAGACCAGGA
This sequence comes from Aeromonas sp. s6, assembly GCF_040907815.1. NCBI lineage: Bacteria > Pseudomonadati > Pseudomonadota > Gammaproteobacteria > Aeromonadales > Aeromonadaceae > Aeromonas > Aeromonas sp. s6. Next base: position 38,323 of record NZ_JBFOCN010000033.1, on the reverse strand, counting down.
TCTCCGGGCCGAAGGGGGTGTCCTCGGTGGCGCCGGGCTGGCTGAGCAAAAATTCACGCAATTGAACGAGGGTCATGGGGACTCCAGGCTGGTCCGATCATGGTGGAAGCATGTTCACCGGGGTGAGCCTTCTGTTAATATGCGCGCCGAGTATACCCCCCATCACCCCGGGAGCCCATGAGATGTTGTACCACAAGACCTTTGAACTGGGTCCCGATCGGGATTGGGTGGTGTTCGTGCACGGTGCGGGCGGCAGCTCCTCCATCTGGTTCAAGCAGTTGCGGGCCTACCGGGAGCACTTCAACGTGCTGCTGCTGGACCTTCGCGGTCACGGCCAGTCCAACCAGCTGCAGCAGGTGGTAAAGGGGCACTACAGCTTTCGGGCCGTGACCGAGGATATCCTGCGCCTGCTGGATCACCTGCGCATCCCCCACGCCCATTTTGTCGGCATCTCTCTTGGCACCATCCTCATCCGCCACCTGGCGGAGCTTCGCCCCGAGCGGGTCAAGAGCATGGTGCTCGGCGGCGCCATCCTGCGTCTCGACATCCGCTCCCGGGTGCTGGTGCAGCTTGGTCGCCTCGGCCAGCACTTCCTGCCCTACATGTGGCTCTACCGCCTGTTCGCCTTCATCATCATGCCGCGCCAGCACCATCAGGAGTCCCGCAACCTCTTCGTGCGCGAGGCCAGAAAGCTGTGCCAGAAGGAGTTCAAGCGCTGGTTCCGTCTCGCCACCGAGGTGAACCCCCTGATGCGCTACTTTCGCGAGCGGGCCCTGCCCATTCCCACCCTCTACGTGATGGGGGAGGAGGATCACATGTTCCTCGCCCCGGTGCGCGAGCAGGTGGCCCGCGACCCTTACAGCCGCCTCGAAATCATCGAAAAGTGCGGCCACGTCTGCAACGTGGAGCAGCCGGATCACTTCAACCGCCAGTCCCTGGCGTTTCTCTCCCGTCAGGCGGCGTCGTCCGCCCTTTGAAGCCCGACAAGGGCCTCAGATGAAGTAGTGGCCAATCTCCAGATAGCGCTGGCGGATGTGTTCGATGAGCAGCCTTATCTTGCGCGGCGGCTGGCGGGTGAAGGGGTAGACGGCGTAGATGCCGAGCTTCTTGCCCACCCGGTCGGGAAACAAGTCCACCAGCTCGCCGTTCATCAGATCGTGATAGACCAGACAGCGTGGCACATAGACAATGCCGCGCCCCCCCAGCGCCGCCTTGCGCAGGGCACCAGCGTTGTCGGTTGAAAAGCTCCCCGACACCGACACCAGATAGTTGCCCTCTTCCCCCTTGAAGGCCCACTCCGAGGCCCCTGTGCTCTGGTAGGCGTAGCGCAGGCAGTTGTGGGTGAGCAAGTCTGACGGCACCCGCGGCGCCCCGAAGCGGCGCACATAGGCGGGGGCGGCGCAGATGACCCACTGGGAGTCGAGAATGTGGCGGGCAATCAGGCTCGAGTCATCCAGATAGCCGGTGCGAATGACCAGATCGAACCCCTCTTCCACCAGGTTGACGAAGCGGTTGTCCAGCGACATCTCCACCGTGAGCCCCGGGTGCTGCTGGCAAAAATCGGCCACCGCATCGGCGAGCAAGAGCTCGCCGGAGATGGTGGGCACCGACATCCGCACATGACCGCTCACCTTTTCACCAAATCCCGCCACCGCGTCGAAGGCGTCCAGTGCGGCGGCCTTCACATTTTTGGCACCTTGATAGAGCGCCTTGCCCGCCTCGCTCAGGGTGAGCCGGCGGGTGGTGCGATAGAGGAGCTGGACCCCGAGCTCCTCCTCAAGACGCCCGATCCGCTTGCTAACCACTGAATTTGTCAGGGAATTTTGTTCAGCTACCTTGCTGAAGGATCCGGCCTCCACCACCTGGGCGAAGAGGATGAGGTCGTCGGTACTGGCCATATTGATCAACTTTTGGAACGAATGTTGTTCATTATTTCCATATATCGCGAAAAAGGAACAGGGTAAGGTCACGTCCGCTTAACAAAACAACAACAAGGTGCGCCTCTGCACCCCTCTGGACAAGGACGCAATGATGACAGACACCCTGCTGGCCCTGGTGGCCTTCTCGCCGATCCTGGTGGCCGCCGTGCTGCTGGTCGGCCTCAACTGGCCCGCCAAGCGCGCCATGCCCGTCGCCTTCCTGTTGACCGTGTTCATCGCCCTCTGGGGCTGGCAGATGAGCCCGACCCGGGTCTTCGCCTCCACCCTGCAGGGGCTGGTGATCACGGTGACCGTGCTCTGGATCGTGTTCGGCGCCATCCTGATGCTCAACACCCTCAAACACACCGGCGCCATCACCGCCATTCGCGGTGGTTTTACCAACATCTCGCCGGACAGGCGCATCCAGGCCATCATCATCGCCTGGTGCTTCGGCGCCTTTATCGAAGGGGCCTCGGGTTTTGGCACCCCGGCCGCCATCGCCGCGCCGCTGCTGGTAGCCATCGGCTTTCCGGCGCTCGCCGCCGTGCTGCTCGGCATGATGATCCAGTCCACCCCGGTGTCGTTCGGCGCGGTGGGCACCCCCATCCTGGTGGGTATCAACAAGGGGCTGGATAACCAGGCCATCGGCCAGACCCTGAGCGCCGGTGGCAGCAGCTGGGACATCTACCTGCAACAGGTGACCACCAACGTGGCCCTCATTCACGCCATCGTCGGCACCCTGATGCCAGTGCTGATGGTGATGATGCTGACCCGCTTCTTCGGCCGCAACCGCAGCTGGACCGAGGGGCTCTCCATCCTGCCGTTTGCGATTTTCGCCGGGCTCGCCTTCACCGTCCCCTATGCCCTCACCGGCATGCTGCTCGGCCCCGAGTTCCCGTCCCTCATCGGCGGCCTGGTGGGGCTGGCCCTGGTGGTGACGGCGGCGCGAGCCGGTTTTCTGGTGCCCAAGAACTCCTGGGATTTCGCCCCCGAGAACGAGTGGCCCGCCGAGTGGCTGGGCTCCCTCAAGCTCGATCTCAAAGAGACCGCCGGCCGCCCCATGTCGCTCATGCTGGCCTGGTTTCCCTATGTGGCGCTGGCGCTCCTGCTGGTGGCGAGCCGGGTGAGCCCGGAGTTCAAGGCGAGCCTCCTGTCGGTGAGCCTCGCCTTCACAGACCTCTTGGGGGAGAAGGGGGTCAGCGCCTCCATTGAGCCGCTCTACCTGCCGGGGGGCCTGCTGGTGCTCTGCGCCCTGCTCGCCACCTGGCTGCAATCGCGCTCCCTCGCCCCCTTCGGGCGGGCACTGGGGGAGTCCAGCCGCACCCTGATCGGCGCCGGCTTCGTGCTGATTTTCACCGTGCCCATGGTGCGTATCTTCATCAACTCCGGCGTCAACGGGGCGGATCTCGCCAGCATGCCGGTGACCACCGCCAACTTTGCCGCCGGGCTGGTGGGGGAGTTCTTCCCGGCCCTCAGCGCCACCATCGGCGCGCTGGGGGCCTTTATCGCCGGCTCCAACACGGTATCGAACATGATGTTCAGCCAGTTCCAGTTCGAGGTGGCCCAGACCCTGGGGGTCTCCACCGCCGCCATGCTGGCCCTGCAGGCCGTCGGCGCCGCTGCGGGCAACATGATTGCCATTCACAACGTGGTGGCGGCCTCGGCCACCGTGGGGCTGCTCGGCCGTGAGGGGGCGACGCTGCGCAAGACGGCGCTGCCGACCCTCTACTACCTGCTGGTCACCGGCCTTATCGGGCTGGCGCTCATGTACAGCTTCCACATCTCGGACGCACTGCTGCAGCTCAAGTAAGGAGAGCAAGTGATGAAGGTAATGCGGGTCTACCCGGCCAAGCCGGCCGATGTCTATCTCTACGCCACCTGTCTGGTGGACCTGTTCGACCCGGTGGCGGGGCTCGATGCCATCGCCCTGATCGAGCGGGAAGGGATAAGGGTGCACTTTGTCGAGAAACAGACCTGCTGCGGGCAGCCAGCCTACACCTCGGGTCACGAGGAGGAGGCGCGCAAGGTGGCGCAAAGCCAGATGGCGCTCTTCCCCGAGCCCTGGCCGGTGGTGGTGCTGTCGGGCTCCTGCGGCGGCATGATGCACCACCACTACCGCCGCCTCTTCCCCGAGAGCCCCGAGGTGGCCGATTTTTGCGATCGGGTGTTCGAGCTCACCGAGTTTCTGGCCCGGGTCTGCCGGGTGCGCTGGCACGGGGTAGGGGAGGCGAGCATCGTCATGCACACCTCCTGCTCGGCCCGGCGCGAGATGCAGGTACACACCACGGCCCGCAGCCTGCTGGGGCAGCTCGATGGCGTCACCTTGCATGAACAGGCCTACGAGAGCGAGTGCTGCGGCTTTGGCGGCACCTTCTCGGTGCGCCACCCCCACATCAGCCAGGCCATGGTGGAGGACAAGACCCGCCACCTGCTGGCCACCGGCGCCGACACCCTGGTGAGCGCCGACTGGGGGTGCCTCTTGAACATCAAGGGATCCCTGGCCTATCAGGGCAGGATCTTGCCTGCCACCCACCTGGCGAGCTTCCTGCTCGCCCACAGCCGCCCCGAGAGTGACGAAATAGCTCATAACGGCGCCGCTGTTAGCGATTTGGCTCATACCAAAGAGGCCCAGCCCCATGTCTGACCACGCCAAGTATTCGCCGCGCCGCTTCCATCCCCAGGCCGAGGCGGCCCTGGCCGACCCGGTGCTGCGCCAGAATTTTCGCGGCGCCATGGATTACCTGCGCGCCAAGCGCCGCGATGCCTTCGCCGACCCCGCCGAAGAAGCGGCGGTGCGCGATGCGGCGGAGCAAATCCGCCAGCGCTGTCTCTCGCGTCTGCCGGACCTGCTGGAGCAGCTCGAAGCCAACTGCGAGCGCAACGGCATCCGGGTGCACTGGGCCCAGACGCCGGCCGAGGCCAACGCCATCATCCTTCGCATCGCCCAGCAGCACGGGGTGAGCTCCATCGTCAAAGGCAAGTCCATGGTGAGCGAGGAGGTGGGGTTCAACCACGAGATGGCGCGCCACGGCATCCGCTGCCTTGAGAGCGACATGGGGGAGTTTATCGTCCAGCTCGACGGCGACACCCCGTCCCACATCATCATGCCCGCCATCCACAAGAACAAGCAGGAGGTGAGCGACACCTTCGCAAGCAACCTGGAAGGCTTCACCCCCACCACGGACGTGGACGCCCTGATCCAGACCGGGCGGCGAGCCCTGCGCGAAGAGTTTCGCCGCGCCGGCATGGGGCTCTCCGGCGTCAACTTCGCGGTGGCGGAGACCGGCAGCCTCTGTCTGGTGGAAAACGAGGGCAACGGGCGCATGTGCACCACGGTGCCGAAAGTGCACGTGGCCATCACCGGCATCGAGAAGGTGGTGGAGTGCCTATCCGACGTGCCGCCCCTTTACAGCGCCCTGACCCGCTCGGCCACCGGTCAGGCCATCACCACCTACTTCAACGTCATCAGCGGCCCGCGCCGGGCAGGGGAGCTGGACGGCCCGGACGAGGTGCACCTGGTGCTGCTCGACAACGGCCGCAGCCAGGCTTACCGGGACGAGGAGCTGCGCAAGACCTTGCAGTGCATCCGCTGCGGCGCCTGCATGAACCACTGCCCGGTCTACACCCGCATCGGCGGCCACGCCTATGGCACCATCTACCCGGGGCCCATCGGCAAAATCATCTCCCCCCATCTGCTGGGGCTGGAGAGCACGAGCGATCTGGTGACGGCATCGAGCCTGTGCGGTGCCTGCGGCGAGGTGTGCCCGGTGCGCATCCCCATTCCCGATATGTTGCAGCGCCTGCGTCGGGAGGCCAAGCACGACGCACAGCCCGGCCACGAACCGCTGGCGGGGCAGGGGGCGGCCAGGAGCCGGCTCGAGACCCTCGCCATGCAGGGCTTTGCCTTTGCCGCCACCCACCCGCGCCTCTATCACGCCGCAACCGGGGTGGCCGGTCGCCTGCGGGGGCTGATGCCCAAACACCTGGGCCCCTGGACCCAGTGCCGCGAAGCCCCCAAACCCGCCCCCCAGAGCCTGCACGCCCTGCTGCGCCAGAAGAAGAAGGAGTCCTGAGATGTCGAGCAAAGAGGCCATATTAAGCCGCCTGCGCGGCGCCGCCACCCCCATGGCACATGCCCCCCATGGCTGGCAGCCCTGGCGCGGAGAGGATGAACAGGCGCGGCGCGAGCGCTTTGTTGCCGGGATCAGCGCCAGCCACGCCGAGATCCTGACCGTCAAGGAAGCAACCCTTGCCCGGGATCTGGCCGCCTGGCTGGATGAAGAGGGCGTGACGAGTCTGGCCTGTGGCCAGGGCGGCCGCTGGCAGGAGGCGGTCGCGGCCGCCTGCGCCGGGCGATCTGTGCTGACCCCCGCAGGCAAGTTCGCGAGCTGGAAGGACGATCTGTTCGACGTCTGTCAGGCGGGTATTACCCACTGCGCGGGCGCCATCGCCGATACCGGGACGCTCGTATTGCTGCCCGATGGCGGCGAGCCGCGCACCTTGTCCCTGGTGCCCCCCTGCCATATCGCCCTGCTGGCGGCTTCCACCATAACCGACAACCTGGCGGGGCTGGTGGCGGCCGGGCGCTGGCAGCAGGCCATGCCCACCAATCTGTTGCTGGTCTCCGGCCCCTCCAAGACCGCCGACATCCAGCAGACCCTGGCCTACGGCGCCCACGGCCCGAGCCGCCTCTTGGTGGTGCTGGTGGAGGATTGCTGATGCGCTGGAATGAATTTGACGCCGCCGTGCTCTCGCGCATCCCGCCGGAGCGGCTGGTGAGCGACCCGGACTTGCGATTGGCCCACGGCACGGACGCGAGCTTCTACCGCCTGGTGCCTGAGCGCATCGTGCGCCTCGACTCCCTCGAGGAGGTGCGCTTCGTGCTCGGAGTGTGCCGCGAATTGGGCCTGCCGTGCACCTTTCGCGCCGCCGGCACCAGCCTCTCGGGCCAGGCCCTGAGTGATTCGGTGCTCATCACCCTGACCGACAGCTGGCGCGGCCACCGCATTCTGGACGAGGGGGCGCGCATCGCCCTGCAACCCGGGGTGATCGGCGCCGATGCCAACCGCTATCTGGCACCCCTGGGGCGCAAGATTGGGCCGGATCCCGCCTCCATCAACGCCTGCAAGCTGGGTGGCATCGCCGCCAACAACGCGAGCGGCATGTGCTGTGGCACCGCCCACAACAGCTATCACACCTTGCACGCCATGACGTTGCTGCTGGCCGATGGCACCGTGCTGGAGAGCGGCGATCCCCAGAGCCGCGCCGCCTTGGCGGCCAGGCGCCCGGAGCTGCTCACGGGGCTTGCCGCCCTGCGTGCCGAAGTGCTGGCGAATGCCGAACTTGCCGCCAAGATCCGCCACAAGTACCGGCTCAAGAACACCACCGGCTACGCCATCAACGCCCTGCTCGACCATGAGGACCCTGTCGATATCCTCACCCACCTGATGATTGGCTCGGAGGGGACCCTCGGCTTTATCGCCGAGGTGGTGCTCGACACCGTGCCCGAATACCCCCACAAGGCCTCGGCCCTGCTGGTGTTTCGGGACGCCGAGCAGGCCTGTCTGGCCACCTCGCGCCTGAAAAGTGCGCCGGTGGCGGCGGTGGAGCTGATGGATGGGCGCTCCCTGCGCTCGGTGGCGGGCAAGCCCGGTCTGCCGGACTTTATCAAGACGCTGGATCTGGCTGCCTGCGCCCTGCTTGTGGAGGTGCATGGGGAATCGAAAGAGGCGCTGGTGGCTCGCTGCGAGCAGGTGACGGCCATGGCCGCCGAGTTCGTCCAGGTCGCCTCTGTGCCTTTTACTATCGACAGCGCCGACCTCTGGGCCATTCGCAAGGGGCTCTTCCCGGCGGTGGGGGCGGTGCGTACCACAGGCACCACCGTCATCATTGAAGATGTCGCCTTTCCCATCGAGCGCTTGGCCGAAGGGGTGGCGGGGCTGCAAGCCCTGTTCGATCGCTTCGAATACGGTGAAGCGATCATCTTCGGCCACGCGCTGGAGGGGAACCTGCACTTCGTCTTTACCCAGGGCTTTGACGATCCGGCCCAGGTGGCCCGCTACGGCGCCTTTATGGATGCGGTGGCGGAGCTCGTCGCCGTGCGCTTTGGCGGGTCGCTCAAGGCCGAGCACGGCACCGGCCGCAACATGGCCCCCTATGTGGAGCTGGAATGGGGGTCGGAGGGGATGGCGCTGATGCGGCGCATCAAGGCGCTGCTGGACCCGGACGGCCTGCTCAATCCTGGCGTCATCATCAACGATGACCCCAAGGCCCACCTGGCCCACCTCAAGCCCATGCCGGCGAGCGATGCCATCGTGGATCCGTGCATCGAGTGCGGCTTTTGCGAGGCGGTCTGCCCCTCGCGCACCCTGTCGCTGTCGCCGCGCCAGCGCATCGTGCTTTACCGCGAACTGGCCCGCCGCAATCGTGCCGATGAGCCCTCCAACCAGCTGGCCCAGCTATTTGACTATCAGGGCATCGATACCTGCGCCGCCACCGGGCTGTGCGCCGATCGCTGCCCGGTGGGCATCAACACTGGCAGCCTGATCAAGAAGCTGCGTAGCGAAAAGTACCAGCGCTTTGTGCCCATCGCCCGCTGGAGCGCCGATCACTTCGCCGGCGTTACCCGCGCGGCCCGTGGGTCTCTCGGCCTCAAAGCCATTGCCGGCAAGCTGCTGGGAGACAAGGCGCTGGCAGGATTGGTGGGGGGCGTGCGCAAGCTCAGCGGCCAGCGCACCCCCGCCTGGTTGCCCACCCTGCCGGGGCCGAGCCGCTACCAATGGCTGCAAGGGGAGGGGAGCCATGACGGATCCAGCGAGCGCGCTGTGGTCTATCTGCCGTCGTGTGCCAGCCGGGTATTCGGCCAGCAGGAGGAGGCCCCGTCACTGCCGGACGTGGTGCAATCCTTGCTCAATAAAGCGGGCTGCCGGGTCATAGTGCCGCAAGGTATCGAGGGGCTCTGCTGCGGCATGCCCTATGACAGCAAGGGGATGAGCGAGGTAGCGGAAGCCAAGCGCAGTGAGCTGGCCGATGCATTGTGGCAGGCAAGCGAACAGGGGCGCTGGCCCGTGCTGCTCGATACCAGCCCCTGCGTGCAGCGACTGCTCTCGGGGGCGTTCGGCAAGGGTCTTCGGGTGTTCGAGCCCTCCGCCTTTGTGCTGGAACATCTGCTGCCCCACCTTGAGCTGACCCCCATCGATGAGACCGTGATGCTTCATATCACCTGCAGCAGCCGGCGCATGGGGCTCGGCGATAAGATGCTGGCGGTGGCCCGCGCCTGTGCCCGCGAGGTGATCGTGCCAGAGCATATCCAGTGCTGCGGCTTTGCCGGTGACAAGGGGTTGATGACCCCGGAGCTCAACGCCGCGGCACTTGCCAGCCTGGCAGCTCAAGTGCCCAGGGATTGCCGTCAGGGATTCAGCAATAGCCGCACCTGTGAAATGGGGCTCAGCCAGCACGCTGGCATTCCCTATCACAGCATCCTCTATCTGGTGGATCAGGCGGCGAGATAGAAAAATAAAAACGGCAGGATAAATATCCTGCCGTTTTCAATAGGGTTACTAAGGTAACTTATTAGGGAAAGTGCGAACAAGTATCCCACGAACAAAAAATGAAAATTTTAGTCATTTAATATCAATGGGTTACCAGTAAATGCTCTCGTGCCATATGACTTATTCGCACCTTCCCTACCGCACGGATTTCAGCTTCCGTTGTGCTGCCTTCAAGCTGAATAAAATAGGATTGAACATTGCCACTCTCTGGATGCCTCTGGGGCTATAAGGGCCGGATGAGTAGTAGCCTATCAAAGGCCGACCGCTCCTGTTGAGTAAAAACACAGCCGTTCCGTGGGATTTGAATGAAATCTTGATGGTGGTCAGATTTTTACAGGGAAAGGTCAAGAGAAACGGGGGGAGGGGAGATGGCTTCTCTTCATTGCCACACCGCCCGGCCAACCAAGTCATGTGTTATCTCTTGCTCATCAATGCCTTGTAACAGCTGGTTACAGATCTTGCGTCGACCGGCGAACCCTTCCTCCAGTAAATTCAGCGGCGATTGAATGCACCACTAAGCCATGCTGGCCATCGCCTGCACCGCCGCCCTGTCCGCCTGTGACAGCGAGAAGGCGGCCAACAGCATCGCCAAACGCGCACCGATGCTGACATCCATGAGTCGAACCTGCTCATCCGCGATGGCGAACGGGGTAAGACTCAGTAGCCCGTCATCTCCAGATAACCGACGCCTTTTGCATCCCCCGAGACGGATACCGCCCCCTCCCAGTAGTCAAAGCGTCCCGTCATGGCCTGATCGGGCAGGCGCGCCTGGATGGTGAGCCTCATATCGCCGGCTGCCAGCTGCCACTCGATGGGGTAGGCTTGCCCCTTGGGGCCGCGCCAGGTCTTGCCGGGGGTGAGGCGGATCTGCGCAGGATTCAGCACCCGGCTGCTGCCGTCTCGTTCAATCAGGATGCCGTAGCGGTTCTCCGGCTCAGAGCGTCCCGATTTGGTGCGCAGGCGAAACAGCATCAACTCGCGGCCATCTTCAAACTGCAGCGAAAACCAGTCCCAGCCCGATTGCCACTGGGCCAATACCGAGCTGCTCCACTCGTGATCAAACCAGCCCTCACCGCTGACGTTACGGGTCTCCCCATCCAAGATCAGGGTGCCGCTGATGGTCAGGCGCGGGTAGGAGTAGTAGAAGGAGGCGTTGCCCGGGCTCTTCTCGCTGAAACCCGCTTTACCTTGCAGTACCGCGGGCTTGGCGGCGCTCACCTTCACATCAAGATCCCCCGCCTTGCTCCGCACCTTGAGGGTGGCGGGAAAGAGCGATTCCCCTTGAGAGGTAAGCACCCACTCTTTCAGCCAATACTCACCGCCGCTGGCACCGGCGAGCCCTGGCCCCTGGCGGCTGGTGCGCTCGTCCTGCTGGTGGCTGCCTTTGCTCACATCCGTGATGGCAAACTGGGCCAACCAGAGTTGAGGGGTGAGCCAGGGGTTCTCCGAGGTGATCTCCTGTTCAATGCCTTGGCGAAACAGGGTCCATTGCATGCCGTAGCCGCGTCCCTGCTCGTCTTTCAGGTTGCCGGTGAGATACCACCATTCGGAGCGGTAGTCGGGGTGGGCACCGTGATCGGCGGGCAGGTTGATGGACTGACCCGGCAGGGCCTTTTTGAAGTGATCGTTGCCGTCACCCAGGATGCTCCCCAGATCGCTGGCCTGCGCGTGGCCGCTTATGGCAACAAGCGGGATCAAGAGGGCTGCAAGCCAAGAGGACAAGATTCCCCTCACCCTGGCCCTCTCCCGAAGGGAGAGGGGATGGTTCGCGGCAGCTCTGTGCGCTTCTCTGCGCTGAATCAGGGGCGGTGATAGAGATCTGGTCAATGGGAACGTCAAGCCATGGCTGAGCCAGTGCGCCAACCAATCTTTCATACCACTCTCCTTGCGGCATACCAGGAGGCGAGCGCGCCACAGACGGGGGCGAGCAGGAGCGCCGTGACGGCGTGCAGGGGGGCGGCCTCGAAGGCCAGCCGCCAGCCAAAGGCGCGGGGGTTGACCACCTCAATCAGCACCCAGGCAAGGCCATAGCCCACCGGCAGGGCCAACAATGCGGTGAGCAGCCCGAGGCCTGCCCCTTGCCACACCAGCAGCCGGCGGCAGTGGCGCGGGCTCAGGCCAAGGCTTTGCAGGGTCTGCAACTCGCCGCGCCGGGCCAGCCCCAGCACCATAAAGGCCGAGCCGATGCCGACGAAGGCGATCCCCAGGATCAGCAACTTCAATAGTTCGGTCACCACGAAGGTCTGATCGAACACCCTGAGGGCGGCGGCGTGGATGGCGGGGGCGGGCAACAGGTTCACCTGCTCGCCAAACTGGCTCCTGAGCCTGTCACCAAGGTGCTCGGGGTCCGGGCTGAAGAGGGCAAGGGATTGCACCTTGCCCCCTTCGAAGGCATGCAGTATCTGCCCCTTGTCGCTGCCGTAATCCTGATAGACGCCGGTGACGGTGAAAGCCCTCGGCCCCCCCTCGCTGGTTACCTCGAGGCGCTGGCCCACCCTGACCCCGAGGCGTACCGTCAGCGGTTCGCTCGCCAGCACCTCGTCGGGAGCGGCGGGCCAGCGCCCGGCGAGCAAGGGATAGGCGGCTTTGAGCTCGGGGATAAAGTCCATCTGCGCCCACTCGATGGGCTGCCCCTGCCAGCGGGCGGGGTGCACCGAACGGCGGGAGGCGGCGCGCACGTCCGGCGAGGCGAGGATGGTGTTGAGGGTCTGCTCGCCGAGGGCGCCCCTGCTGCCCGCCACCCCCTTGGGAGCGGTGACGTAGAGATCGGCGGCCAGGCGCTGGCCGAGCCAGATCTCCACGCTCGAGCGAAAGCTCGACACCATGACCCCGATGCCGATGGCTGCGGCGATGGCCAGTTGCAGCGCCATCACCGCGATGGCGGTGCGATCCAGGTGATAGAGGGTTTCGGCCACCCCGAGCCGGGCGGTGAGGGGGCCGCGTGCACGCAGCCGCCCCAGCAAGGAGCGAAGGGCATCGGGCAGCAGGAGGGCCATGGCGAGCAGCCAGCCTCCGGCCACGAAGAGGGCGCCGCCAAGGCCGGTTTCTGGCCGCCACAGACACAGGGCGCACAGCAGCAGAATGGCGATGGCAAGCCCCCGGCGTTGCCAGGGGTGAGCCGGTGGGCGACTGTTGCCCTCTCGCAGCGCAAGGGGGGATTGGCGCAGCAGTTGCCACCAGCCGGGCAGGTTGGCGGCGAGCGTGCCCAGCAGGCCAATGACCAGCGCCTTGCCAAGGCTCGCGGGGGAGAGGCGCAGCAGATCGATGGGGTTGGGGCCATAGAGATCGGCCAGCGCCTGGGTGAGCTGCCCCATCAGGGAGAGGGCCAAGAGGATCCCCAGTAGCAGCCCGAGCAGAGTGCCGAGGGTGGCGAGGATCACAAGCTCCAGCATGAGCCAGCCAAGCACCCGGCGCGGCGGCATCCCGAGGATGATGAGCTGGGCGAGCAGGGGGCGGCGCACGCTCTGCACGAAGCGCTGGGCGTTGAACACCAAGAACAATCCCACCGCCATGGCGAGCAGGGAGAGGGCGGTAAGGTTCAGGGCCAGCGCATCCCCGAGCTGGCTGGCATCGAGCGCTGGGCTGATGGGCTCAAGCCAGAGGGGCTGATGGGGGGCATAGGATTGCAGGGCCGCCTGCAAGGCTCTTTGCAAGGTATTGGCCTCTTGCTCACTGAGTTTGAAGACGATGCGATCCAGTCTGCCAGCCTTGCCAAGCAGGGGCTGGGCGAGGCCGATGTCGGTCACCAGCAGCCGCTCCATGGGGACGGCGCCGGGCTCGAAGGTGCCGGCCAGGGTAAGGGTCAGGGGGCGTTGCCCCTCATCCCCCAGCACAAAGGTTCGCGACTGGCCCGGTTGCCAGTCAAGGCGCCTCGCCTCGGGGGCGGCCAGCCAGACGCTGTCGGCGCGATTCAACGAGACATCGGGTTGGCTGTCTGGCGCATCGCCAAAGAGGCGGCGCAGGGGGCCGGGGTTGAAGAGATCCATCCCCAGCAACTGGAAGCTGCGCCCCTGCTCGTCCTTGAGCCAGGCGTGAAGCTCTGGCATGGCGTCAAGGTTCGGCTGGCTTCGCACCAGCCTCACGTAGACTTGTTCATCCAGGTCACCCTGGGGGGCCAGGCGGTAGTTGGCCTCCCCGGCGAGCTGGCTGCGGGCGGCGACGAAGTTGGTGCGGGCGCTGTGGTTCAAGAGCTCGATGGCCACCACCAGGGTGACCCCGAGGGTGAGCCCGGCCAGGCTCATCAAGAGCAGCCAGGGGTGAGCGCGATAGAGGCGCAGCAGTGCCTTGAGCGGCAACATCAGCAGGCCCCCCGGCAGACGTCAGCCATGGCGGCGCCCCTTGAGCTCGACCAGCTGTCCCCCTTCAAGGCGCAGCACCCGATCCGCCAGGTCGCCATAGCCCGGGTTGTGGCTCACCAGCAAGAGACCGGCGCCGGTATCGCGCACCGCGCTCATCATCAGGGCCATCACCTGCTCGGCGTTGTGCTCGTCGAGACTCCCGGTGGGTTCGTCGGCGAGCAGCCAACGAGGCTGATGAATGAGGGCACGGGCCAGCGCCACCCGCTGGCGCTGGCCGCCGGAGAGCTGCTCCGGCCAGGCGTGGCGTTTGTGGCTCATGCCAAGGCGCGTGAGCAGGGCATCGAGGCGCCCATCGTCCTGGGGCAGGTTGTTTATCTGAAGGGGCAGGGCGAGGTTCTCGGCCACGGTCAGGGTCGGCAGCAGGTTGAAATCCTGATAGACGATGCCGAAATGGCGCCCGCGAAGCCGGGCACGCTCGTCTGTCGGCAGGGTGTCGAGGCGGGTCTCTTCCAGCCAGATCTCCCCCTCGTCCGGGGCGATGAGACCGGCGATGAGGTTGAGCAGGGTGGACTTGCCACAGCCGCTTTGCCCCAGCAGCAGGCAGGTTTCCCCCGGGGTGAGGGCGAGATCCAGCCCCTCAAACAGGGGGAGCGTCTCGCCGCCGTTGGCGAAGCGTTTACTGAGGTTGCGCAGGCTAAGCATGGTATAACCGTTTGATGGTCAATGGCTTTCACAATGTCCGTCACTATGCCAGTTAGTGATCGCGCCTGCAAAAGGGATGGGGATCCTCGCTGGATCCCGCTCGCCTGAGGTGGTTAGAATAGGGCCTTCCATGGGTCACAGGATGAGCAAGGATGTTACACAAGCAAGTCAGTTTTATCGTCGACAGCAAGGGCGTCAAGCAGGCTGCCGTGGTCCCCATCGATATCTACAACGAGCTGATGACCCTGCAAAAGGCCCTCTCCGACAACAAGCCGGGGGAGCGCGAGCTCTACCACTTCAACGGCAAGGGGGCAGAGGCCCATGGTTATCCGGTGGGCAAGCGGCAGAACCCCGGTTTCATGGTCCAGGCGGGCTCCACCGCCAACGGCGAGGATGCGGCCTCCCTGCGCGAGGCGGTGATCGAGCTGCGCCAGGAGCTGCTGGGCAAGGGGGTGCTCGTTCCCCACCCCGAAGGGGGCTTCATCTTTACCGCTGATCAGCTGTTCAACAGCCCGAGCCTGGCCGCGAGCCTGGTGGCGGGCAACAACCGAAGCGGGCTGGATGCCTGGCAAAACAGCGCAGGCTACACCCTCAAGCAATCGGGTTTTGGCAAGAAGACCTCCTGATGACGGGGCCTGGCAACGGGCCTCGCTCATGTTTGCCTGAGTGCCCGCGGCGGGCCGCTCATCAGGATGACAAGGAGGGCGGCTTCCCTTTGGGCTGCTAGCCTCAATGCCAGACGCCTGCCAGGAGATGCCGCCATGTCTGGACTCCTTCGCCTCGTGCCCGGGGCGGCCCTGCTCAGTGCCCCCGCCGCTGCGGGCAACGGCCCCCTCGATCTGACCCACAGCGGGGTCGGGCTCTTCGCCCTCGCCATCTTCGCCCTGGCTTATGCCCTGGTGATGGCCGAGGAGTACCTGAAGCTGCGCAAGTCCAAGCCGGTGCTGGTGGCCGCCGGCATCATCTGGATAGCCATCGGCCTGGTCTATACGGGGCAGGGGCACAGCGAGCTGGTTCAGGCTGGTTTTCGCCACAACCTGCTGGAGTATGCCGAGCTGATGCTCTTCTTGCTGGTGGCCATGACCTATGTGAACGCCATGGAGGACAGACTGCTGTTCGCCGTGCTGCGGGTACGCCTGGTGCAAGCGGGCTTCAGCCTGCGTACGCTCTTCTGGCTCACCGGTTTTCTCGCCTTTTTCATCTCCCCCGTGGTGGACAACCTCACCACGGCGCTGCTGATGTGTTCAGTGGTGCTCAACGTGGCCAACGGGGAGCGCCGCTTCATCAACCTGGCCTGCATCAACATCGTCGTGGCGGCCAATGCGGGCGGCGCCTTCAGCCCCTTTGGCGACATCACCACCCTGATGGTGTGGCAGGCGGGCAAGGTGCCGTTCCAGCAGTTCTTGCTGCTCTTCATCCCCGCCCTGCTCAACTTCCTGGTGCCGGCCACCCTGATGAGCCTGATGGTGCCCCGTCTGGTGCCCGCCATGCCGGGCGAGATGGTGGTGCCAAGGCGCGGCGCCGTTGTCATCGTGCTGCTCTTTGTGCTCACCATAGTGACCGCCGTCGCCTGCCATCATTTCCTGGGGCTGCCCCCCGTGCTCGGCATGATGATGGGGCTGGGCTACCTGCAATTTTTCAGTTTCTATCTGCGAAAGACCCAGCCCGTTACCTTGGCCCGGGCACGGGCGCTGTATGAGCGCACCGGGGACGAGGCCAGGCTGCTGCGTCAGGGCTCGGTGGTGCCGTTCGATGTGTTCAACAAGATTGCCAAGGCGGAGTGGGACACCCTGCTCTTCTTCTACGGGGTGGTGATGTGCGTCGGCGGCCTCGGGTTTATGGGGTATCTGGCGCTTGCATCCCATTTCCTCTATGACGGTGGCGATCCGACCCTGGCCAACGTCACCATCGGCCTGCTCTCCGCCCTGATCGACAACATTCCGGTGATGTTCGCCGTGCTCTCCATGGAGCCGCAGATGAGCACGGGGCAGTGGCTGCTGGTGACATTGACCACCGGGGTGGGGGGCAGTCTGCTTTCGGTCGGCTCCGCCGCCGGGGTGGCCCTGATGGGCCAGGCCAGGGGCATGTATACCTTCGTCGGGCACCTCAAGTGGTTGCCTGCCATTTTGCTTGGTTATATGGTCGGCATAGGGGCGCACCTGTGGCTCAACAGCGCCCTGTTTTAGGCAACCCGGTGCCAGGCACCAGGGAGAGGCAGGATGGGACAACTGTTCGAGGCGCTTTTGCCGCGCCATGTCACCTTTATCGAGGGGCAGAAGATCTTCTTCGTCGGTACGGCGGCCGCGAAGGGATCGGTCAATCTCTCCCCCAAGGGCGGGGATTCGCTGCGCGTCCTCGATGCCCACACCCTGGCCTGGCTCAACCTGACCGGCAGCGGCAACGAGTCCGCAGCCCAGGTGCTGCAACAGCCGCGCATGACGGTGATGTTCTGCGCCTTCGAGGGGGCGCCGCTTATTCTGCGGGCCTATGGCCAGGCACGGGTGCTGCACCGCACTGATCCGCAGTGGCCGTCGTTGCTGGCGCTGTTCCCCCCAAGCGTCGCGGCTCGCCAGATCTTCCTGCTGGACATTGAACGGGTCCAGACGTCGTGCGGCATGTCGGTGCCTCTGTATGAGTACCAGGGGGACAGGGAGGATCTTGCCAACTGGTCGGCCCGTCAGGGCCGGGAGGGGATTGAGGCCTACTGGCGCAAGAAGAACCAGCTAAGCCTGGATGGGCTGGAGAGCGAGATCCTGGCGCGCAGCGGGTTGCAGGCCGATGACTGAGGCCTGCGCCCCGATGCAAAAAGCCCTGTCCATGGACAGGGCTTTTTCATTGCAAGGCATCAGGGGACGCGCTTGCCGCTCAGCAGCCAGTAACTGAGGGCCGACCCCAGGCCGCAACCGGCGATGGCGATGGCCATGGGGAGCGGCGATTCAGGGGGATTGAGGTTGACCAGTACCCCCACCAGGGCCCCAAGGCCAAAGCGCAGGGTGCCCGCCAGCGCCGAGGCGGTGCCTGCGGACTGGGGGAAGTGGCCCATCAGGCCGGTCATGGCGTTGGCCCCCACCAGGCTGATGTGGCCGACGAAGAGCACGACGGGGATGACGATGCCCCACAGGCCCCCGGTCTGGCTCCAGGCGTTGTAGATGAGCAGGGCCCCGGCGAGCGGCAGCACGGTCAGGCCGTATCGCAGCATGCGCTCGGCACCCACCCCTTTCACCAGCCGGCTGTTGGCGAAGGTGACCACCATCATCAGCAGGATATTGAGGCCAAAGAGCCAGCCGTAGTGCTCGGTCGGCACCTTGAAATACTCGATGTAGACATAGGGGGAGGCGCTCAGGAAGGCGAACATGCCGGAGCTCGACAGGGCGCCGCACAGCACATAGCCCATGGCACCACGGTGGGAGAGCACCCCCCAGTAGTTGCGAAGCACCTGCCCGAGTCGCAGGGGTTGCTTGTGCTCGGGTTTGAGGGTTTCCTCAATTTTCCACTGCATCACCAGGCAGATGAGCAGGCTGATGGCCACCAGCAGCCAGAAGATGACCCGCCAGTCACTGTGAGCACTGATGTACCCCCCCACCACGGGGGCCACCAGGGGGGCGAGGGTCATCACCAGGATGACGAAGGACATGGCGCGGGAAAACGCATCCTTCTCGAACAGGTCGCGCAGCAGGGCGTTGACCACCACGGAACCCGCGGCGCCCCCTGCGGCCTGCAACATGCGCCAGGCGAGGAGCTCAGGCAGGGAGTCCGCCATGGCGCAGCCCACGGAGGCCACGGCAAACATCGTCAGGCCCGCCAGGATCACCGGCTTTCTGCCGAAGCTGTCGGCGAGCGGCCCGTAAAAGAGCTGGCCGATGGCAAAGCCCCCCAGGAAGGCGCTGATGGTGAGCTGGGCGCCGTCGATGCTGGTAGCCAGATCCCGGGCGATGGCGGGAATGGCGGGCAGATACATGTCCACCGCGAGGGGAGTCAGGCCCGCCAGGGCACCGAGCAGGATGAAGAGGAAACGGGGGGAGAGGGAGCTGGCTTGGGGCATAGGGTATCCGAGTCGTGGGCTGGGCCGGGTTAAGAGGCAGGTGTTGAGTCTATCAGTTTTGGCGGGCGCGATCAGGTGCATCCTGCCCGATGCCCTTTTGTCTGGTGTGGCGCCAGAGCAGCCAGAGCCAGGCAAGCCATCCGAGCAGGGAGAGGGCATTGCCGGTGCGCTCCGGCCAGCGTGCCGCCAGGGTCAGGGTGAGGCTGTGGTGGCCCGCCGGAACCCAGAGTTGCATCAACCCCTGGCGATTGGCGCTCACCGTCAGCGCCAGGTGTCCGTCGAGGCGGGCCTCCCAGCCGGGGTAATGGTATTGGTGCAGGACCAGCCGGGTCGGTACCCGGGTCTTGACCTCCAGCGCCAGGGCGCGGGGTTGCCAGCGGGTCAGGCTCCAGCTCGCGCCTGGCGGTTCGGCGCTGACAGGCGGCTGGAACTCCTCCTTCCAGGCGAGCAGGGTCGGGGCGAACATGCCTCCCGGTACCTGCCTTGGTCTGTATTCCCGGGCACTGCGCTTGCTGTCGAACTCGAATGCCATGGCCTCTCGTTCGGGGGCCTGGGTCAGGGGGGCGTGACGCACATAGGCCAGGGTGGAGAGGAGGGTCAGCAGAAATACTCCCCACCAGAGCCCCTGCCAGAGACGATGGGGCTGGGTGCCGAGCGCCACCACAGCGACCGTGGCAAGGGCGAGCACCAGGTTGAGCCGCCAGGGAAACTGCACCCGCTGCAAGGGGGGAAGCAGGCTCCAGAGAGGCTGGCTCGGGGGCAGCATCATCAGGAAGGCGACGACGCCGATCGCCCCCCAGCACAGCAGCTCGGGGTGGCGCGGCTCCCGGGCGGCGGCCCAGGCGATGAGCAGCAGGACCAGGGTCAGCATGCTCTGCCACGCCAGGTGACCGCGAAAACGCCAGTCCTCCCAGGCGCTGGGCAGGCGGTCGAGAAAGTTGCGCCTGTAGTCGAACATGCCGCCGCGCATCAGCTCCATGGAGATGGCCCCCTGATCCGCCAGGGCGGGCAGCAGCAGGGCGGCTGCCATGCAAAGCCCCACGCCCTGGGCGCCGAGGGCTTGCCAGCAGGGCGTCAGAGTGCGGGTGCGTCTGGCGAACCAGAAGGCGCGCAAGGTGACCAGCCCCATCATGAGCAAGAGGCTGGGGAGGTGGGAGAAGGCCAGCAGCGCCAGCCCCAGGATCAGCAGGGGCAACCCCTGAGGTCGTCCGCGGTGGGCGAGATCCTGCCCCAGCAGGATAAGGGGAGCCCAGGCGAAGGCCCAGAACTCCGCCAGGGCGAAGCGGGCATAGAGATCCATGGCGACATGATAGGGCAGCGCCAGATAGAGCAGGCTGGCGGCCAGGGCCCGGCCAGGGGGCGTGGTGGCACGCAGCCACAGATAGGCAAACACCCCAGAGAGCAGCAGGGCCAGGGTGGCGCTGCCAAGTAAAGGGTAGATGGCCTGCTGGGGGTGGGCACCGGGCCCGGCAAAGAGGGCGCTGACGTAGTAGGGGAGCGGGGGATAGAAGAAGAAGGTGGGGCTGCCGAAGCCGCCGTTCATGGCCATCAGCCAGCGGGGATAGAGCTCCCCCTGCCAGAGCTGGCGGGCAAAGTAGTGGCCGGATAGCAGGTGGTGGAACAGATCGTGTCCCTGGCTGCCCCCCTGCCACCAGAGCGGCAGCATCAGCAGGGCGCAGGCCAGCGCCAGGATCAGGGGCACCAGTGCCCACTCCTTGCCTCCCTTCATTCATCCTCTCCCTGCCAGGCCCATGCGCAGTGAGTGTAGACGAGTCGTGCGATGCCCTCGCAAGTGCCCGGTTCAGCGGGGCAGGGCGAGCCAGAGGCCGGGTTCGGCGTGAAAGCGGGGGGAAAACCAGAGGGTGTCATAAGGGCCTGGTAGCGCCTCTGCCCCCAGGGGGCGGCGGCTGAGGCGGCAGGCCCCCTGGGTGAGCGCAAGGGCGGCATCCCCCCGGTACCAGCCGTCGGTGACGGGCAGGGTTGTGGTTTCCCTAAGCAGCCTCACTCCCCACTGGGTCACCAGCCCCGGGCACGTTTGTTCGGCCAGTCTGGCGGCCCGGGTCATGGCTGGTGCCACCGGTGGGGTGAGGGTGCTGAGCAGCAGCAACAGGGCTCCCAGCATGGCTGGCAGCTCGCCCCGGCGCGGCAGCCAGCCTGCCAGCAGCACGAGGCCGAGCAGGGTGATGGGCGCGAGATGGCGGGGATTGTCCGGATTCTGGCCAACCAGGGTCCAGAGCAGCAGAACGAGCCAGTAGAGCGTCCAGAGCACGGAGGGGGTCGCATTGTGATCTTTTGACCGTTGCCAGAGTGGCAGTATCAGCAAGGCTCCCATCAACAGGGGCCAGAGCGGGGTGAGCTGATCGTTGAAGGTATTCGCCCAGCTCAGCAGCCGATCCCCGTGGGCCGCCGCCGTGTTGCCCCAGAGGGTGAAGTGGCCGTCGGTAAAGCGCCGCCCCTCGGCAAAATAGGCCCAGCCGTCGGCCTGCCAGACAAACAGCAGGCAGGCTAGCCCCACCAGCGCGATGGGGAGCACAAACCTGACGCGGTTGCCCTGCTGCGCCATCCCCAGCCAAAGGGGCAGCAGAGCCAGCACGAAGTAGGAGGGGCGTAGCGCCAGCATAAGGCCGAGCAGCAGACCTGCCAGGGCCGCTTTGCGATGCAGCAAGGCCAGCAGCGCGGCCAGCCAGGCGGCGAGCGCAGGCCCGTCGGACAGGCCGGAGAGCGCCAGGGTCGGGGTGAGCGGCAGGGCCAGCACCAGCAGCCAGACCGGCGCCAGCAGGCTTGGCCGCTGCCACAATCTGACCGCGAGGGAGGCGGCGAGCGGCGCCAGCAAACTGCTCCCCAAGAGGCTGGCCCACTGCACCGCCCGGGCCGGATCGTCCACCGCGAGATTGATCAGTCGCGCCAGCCAGATAAAGGCGGGGTAGCCCGGAAAGTGGGGGGAGAACTCCAGCACGCTGAAGCGCACCACCCCGTGGGCAAAGTTGAGGGCATCGTCGGAATCGAGTGCTACCGGGAAGGTCAGCAGCCAGCCAAGCCAGGCCAGTTGCAGCAGGGCAAGCAGCCACATGGTGATTGAGCTGGTGGAAGCCCAACGCCGATACGTTGCCTTCCCCCTCATCCCCAGCCCTTCTCCCGCAAGGGGAGAAGGGGGCAAACCGGCGTCCGGGTGCATCTATCGGCAGGCCGTGCGTAGGGTGGGGAGAGTGCAGCGAAACCCACCGTTTGTCACAACGAATTGGCGCAATGATGGGCTGGTGGCCATCAAAGCGGTGCCAGCACGGCCATCAGCGCTTTTTCGGCCTCGGTGAAAGCGGCGGCGTCGGCGGGCTTGGCTCCCACCCCGAACACCCCAGGGTTGCCGATGGCATCCAGCACCTTGGCCAGCGCCTGTTCGGCGGCTTTGCGATCCCCTTCATCGAGGGAGGGGAGGATCAAATCGAGGAAGCGCTTGCTCTTGACCACCAGAACCTTGGCGGTCTGGTAGTCGCCAAGGTTCTGGCTGGCCCCCTCGAGGCGGCGCTCGATCTCCGCCTTGTAGGCCCGGTTGAGCAGGGCGGCGGTGGCTGCGGCGTCTTTGGCCTTGATGGCGGCTGCCAGCGGTGCTTGCAGCTCGACCTTGTGGTGCTGTTCCAGATAGGTCAGCTCCTCGGCAATCTCGCTCAAGGTGGCGCTGGCTTCCTTGCCGTCAGTGGCTGCGCCCAGCAGTGCCTCGCGGGCATCGATCAGCGGCTCCTTGCCGGCGGCGGCGTAGGAGTAAGCCTGCGCCTGCCCGCAGAGGGTCAGCAGCAGGGTGAGGGCGAGTAAACCCGGGCGTATGGTCATCCTGTTCTCCTTACTTATGCCAAGAGGTTATGCCCATGGCGCGGCACTCAGGCCACGCTCTGGGTTTCGATCACGGTGTTTTCGTTGCGATGATTGAAGATGGCGTGGCGTCTGTCCACCCCGTCGATCACCATGTCGGCGGCCATCATCCCCATCTCCATGGCGGTGTCGGTGAAGATGTAGCGGAATGTCCCCTGACGGCCGGTCATGATGAGGTTGGTGATGGGCATCAGCGCCTTGATGGCTTCGTTGCGACGGGCCTGATAGCCGAGATCCATCAGCGGATAGGCGTACTCGCTACGTGCTTCAAAAGTCTCATCGCCGAGCGTCTGGGTATCGACGCCGAGGCTGTCGAGATCGGCGGTGACCCGACCGCGCAGATCAGAGAGCGGTGCCTGCCAGGTGGCATCCCCTGGATTGCAGGGGATTTCCAGCATCACGGATGTTTGCCCCTGAGGCGCCATAAAGGGGCTGCGCCGGCGCGGCTCCTGCAAGCGGGTGGCCAGAATATGGGGGTCGGAGAGGTACTGCCAGGTGTTGTCCGACAGGTTCTCCTGTTTGAGGGGCATATTGACGAAGCGAAGCGACCGGTAGTGGAGATCGCACGGCAAGCCCAGGTGCTGGCAGGTGAGCGGCAGCGGTAGGGTGGAGATCACCTGATCAAAGCGCTCGCTCTGCTCCACGTCATCTTGTTTCCAATACACCCGTTCAATGCGGCCATCGGTCTGCTCAAGGCGGGTGATGGTGGCGCCGGTCTTGAGTGTGACGCCCTCTGTCACCAGCCGCTCCCCCAGGGTGGTGAAGATCTGGCCAAAGCCATACTTTGGATAACGATATTTGCGGGCATAGGTGCGCACCGACATGCTGCCGTTGCGCCTTGGCAACAGGCGGCGCGCCACGTCTTTGAGATCGATCAGGCTGATGCGCTGGCCAGCCCAGTCGGCGGAGAGCTTGTCCGGGTTGATGCCCCACAACTTGCCGGTGTAGCCCTCGAAGAACTGGCGGTAGAGGGTGCGACCAAAGTGGCTCTGGATCCACTCGGCAAAGCTCGCCTTGGCAAAATCGGTGGGCTTCCTGGCAAAGGGCAACAGCAGCAGATCCTTCACCGCACCGGCCATGAGTGCCAGCGGCGCCGTCTTGAGCAGGTTGGGCAGGTTCAAGGGGTAGTCATAGGTACGCCCGCCAAAGCGGATCACGCTCTTGCGCTCGGCGTGGAGCAGATCGTCCCCCATCAGCTCGTCGATAAAGGCGAGCAGCTCGGGGTTCTTGGTGATGAAGCGGTGGCCGCCGTAGTCGAAGCGATACTCGCCGTCGCGCCCCTTGAAGGTCTGGGTGGCGCACATGCCGCCGACGACCGGCTCCTGCTCGAACAGGGTGACCGCAAAACCGGCCTGGCGCAGGCGCCAGGCGGCCATCAGACCGGCAGGGCCGGCGCCCAGCACAGCAATGTGCTTCTTGTTGTTGTCGTTCATGAGTGTTCCGAAACGGCGTGATAGCTGGGGGAGCGCGCCTGTGCGCGGCTCCCGAACAGAGTGTGATCCCCGGGCTCAGCCCCTGGTCGGGGCGGCGCTCCCTTGGGGGCGATAGCTGCGATGCCAGAGGGTGACAAAGATGATGAGGTAGCTTGCCCAGGTCAGCAACTGCAGGCCCGCCGGTGAGGCGTTGTAGCCAAACAGGGCGCGCAGGAAGGTGCCGAATACCCCCTTATCGTCGAGGATGTGGCTGATGTTGAAGACAGGCGTGGTCCAGAAAGTGATGACGTCCGCTGCCTGCAACATGTTGACGGCGGACGAGAGCAAGCCTGCTGCGATGATGATGATGAGCAGGCCGGTCCAGCGGAAGAAGGGGGCCAGCGCCACCTTGCGGGTGGATCGCAGCAGCCCCCACACCAGCACCACAGAGACCAGCAGCCCCGCCAGCGCCCCCATCAGCCCCTGGTGCAGATCCACCCCTTGCCCGGAGTAAACCAGGGCCGAGAAGAACAGCACGGTTTCAAAGCCTTCGCGCATCACCGCCAGAAAGGCGAGCAGCACCAGACCAAACAGGTTGCCACCGTCGATGGCGGCATCGATGCGCGCCGTCATGGCCCCCACCTGGGATTTGGCCTGTTTTTGCATCCAGATAGCCATATAGGTGAGCACCAGGGTGGCAAAAATCAGGATCCCCGCCATCAGCAAATGGTTGTAGCGCTCGCTCTCGAACTGGCTCACCACCACCTGGAACAGGAAGGCGATGACAAGGGAGGCGACAAGACCCAGCCCCACCCCCAGATAGATGAACTTGTTGTAGCGGCTTGCCCCCAGCTTGGCGAGGTAGGAGAGGCTGATGCCGACCAGCAGGAAGGCTTCCAGCCCCTCGCGCAGGGTAATGAGAAAACTTGCGAACATCAGGATTGAGGCTCCGTATCGGGCGTGAGGGGGAGGGGCTGCAGGGTGAGTTGCAGCCGATTGAGTTGCACTATGGGTGGCTCCGGCAAGCTCGGCTCGGCGGCGCGCACCGCATCATTGACCCACTTGGGGTAGGTGCGGAAATTGAGTCTGATATCGGCCTTGAAGGGCCCCTGGGCATCAGCGGGCAGCGGCCAGACTTCATCGCGCCAGCCATCGGCCGGGATGCGGGTGTCTTCAAGGAGCTTGGCGTAGCGCCAGAACTTGAGCCCCACCGGCTTGCCCTCGGCGTCGCCGAACACTTTTCTGAACAGTCGTGCATCTTCAGGGACGGCGCCATCCACCGGCTGGCCGCTTTCAAGCACCCGCTTGCCGCTGGCGTCGGTAACGGTCAGCTCCAGCCAGAGTTCACGGAAATCGGCGACCCCGGTGGGCAGGGCGTGGCCGGCGCCTGTATTGGCGACTCTCACTACCAGCGCGGGTTGGCCACTCTGGTTTTCAATGCGGGCCGAGAGGGTGGCGCTTGAACGCAGCAGCGCCAGGCTCTCCTGCTCGAGGGTTGCACTCCTCAGCCCCACCAGCTGGTGCTGGGCACCGGTAAAGTTGTGGCGATAGAGCCGCTCTTTCACGGTGCCGTTTTCGGTGGACTGGCCCGCCACCGGCGCGCCGCCATTGCCCGGCTCGGGGTTCATATGGCAGTCGATGCAGGTGCGCCGTTTGGCGGGATCTTCGGCTTTGGCGAAGCTGGATTTTTCCCACTCGTCCCAGGTGTTGACGATATTGGCGCCGGTGCCCGGGGCGAACTCGTTGTGGCACGATTTGCACAGGGCCGCGTCCCGGTAGAAATCCTTCTGGTAGGAGGCCTTGTGCATGGCGGGACGGGCGTTGATCTGCCGCTCCGCCAGCCAGTGCTGGAGGCTGCCTCCCGGGGCATCCTCGAACACATAGCTCTCGCGGTCTTTCAAATTGACCGTAAAGGCGCTGTTGCCGCCGGCATCCTCGAGCTTGGTGATGCGATGACAGAGCACGCAGCCTGTGCCTTCTTCCACCACGGGCTCGCCTTTCTGGTGGGCCGCAATGAGCGAAGCGCCGCCCTGCTCGAACATGTGGGAGCCCTTGGGCAGATCAGTCTGGCCGTTCATCACCTGCTGGGGCATGTGACAGCCCTGGCACCACTGGCCGAAGGCTTCGCCCTCGGTTTCGCGGGCCAGTGCCTGCACCACCTTGTAGTAGGGGTGGGAGTTGCCCATCAGCCGGTGGTTGCTCTCGCTCCAGTCCTTGAACGCCTGTTGGTGGCAGTTCTGGCAGGAGGCGGAGTTGAGCCACTCTTTCGGGTGGGTGGTCGGCGCCTTGGCAGGATCCCTGCGCGGGGCATCGAGCCGCAGCCAGTTGGCCAGATAGGGGAGGTTGCCGTCACTGGTCACGAAGGCGTGCAGATCCTCCATCATCGCCTGCACCTCGGGCTGGGGCCTCGCGGGGTCGACCGCTTCGGCCCCATCGCGGGTGTCATGACCCATGCCGCCCTGGGTCTGCTGGGTCATGCGCAGGTATTCGCCGATAAAGTCCCCCGCCACCATGTTGGCGAGGTTGGCGTGGCCGTTGATGGCGTTGTCACCGCTCTGCTGGCGATGGGCCGCCATCAGATAGCGGTTGGTGAAGTTGAACCCGTCCAGATGGCAGGAGTTGCAGCTCATCCAGTTGTCCCCCGCCATGGGGAAGCGACTGTTGGCGGCAGTATTACCCAGGTTGAACAATCGTTCACCGCGCTTGAGGGCTTTGGGGCGGGGATCGGTCTCTACCAGCTTGGCGAAGTGGGGCACATCGACGGTGACCCGGGCAAACGGGCCGCTGCCGCCGCTATTGAGACGGGTGAGATCCTGCCCCATGACGTTGTGGACCAGGATGTGGTCGCCATCGATCAGCAGATCGCGCGGATTCTGGCCCGGCAGGTGACGCAAGAGCTGGGTCGCCTTGGCGCCCCCCTGAAACTTCTTGCGGCGGTGGCGGTTGCTGTTCTGCTTGCCGCTGCGCGACAGGTCGAACACCAGCAAGTCTTCGGAACCCGCCAGGGTCAGGTAGACCCGCTTGCCATCGGCGGCGAAGCGCGCCGCGAACGGGTTGGAGACGATCTGGCTGCGGTTGCCGACACTGGGCAGGTTGATCTGCAAGAAGAGCTGTTTTCTTTCATCGACCCGCTCCTTCTCTTCATCGAGATCGATGATGGAGACCGCCGGGAAGACGGTGCTCTGAAACTGGAAGGGGTGGTCGAAGCTCCAGAGCACATGGGGCAGCCAGGCTTCGCTGCCATCGGGGGAGAGGGCGATGCCGTCCAGCAGGCGCGGCAAGCCCTGGGAGTCGCTCGGGGTATCGCTGTGGGTTTCCGCCAGGGTGATGAGCTTGGGCTTGGGGAGGGTAGCGCCCTTCTCAAGTTTGGCGAGATCATAGATGGCGAGCTGGCCTGTCATGGCGTGGGTGAGCAGCAGGCGATCGTCGTTGGTCAATGCCAGCCCGCGGGGAGTCTCGGCGGTTTTTGCATCCAGCTGGAGGTTGCCCGCCCTGTCATAAGCCTGAAGGCGCCCTCCCTCGAACAGCGTGACCCAGAACCACTGACGCTTGGGATCGAAGATAACGCCATAGGGTCTATGGCCGGTGGGGATCGCCTTGTCCAGGGTGAGATCATCCTCCAAGAGCAGCAGGCGATCGCCGCTGTAATCGGTGACCAGCAGGGTGCCGTCGTCTGCGCGGGCCAGCTGGCGCAGATCGCCTCCCAGCTGCACCTCCTTGAGCCGCTTGCCGCTATCACGCTCAAGCAGGGTGACGGAGCCGGCACTCTGGTTGGCGGTGACGAGGCGCGGGGCGCTCCCCTCGTCATAGGCAATCATGGCGGCGCCCATCTCCTGGGCCGAGGCGGTCCCCAGCAACAGGGCGGCGAACATCAGGGATAACAACAACTTCAACATAAGATCAGGTGCGCCATGTCAAGATGGTCCAGCGCCAGGCGTGGCGCAGCACCAGAGGAGTCAACGCGAGCGCGCTCAGCCAGTGGGCCCAGCTGGCAAGGTTGCCCATGCCATCGCCCGGGGTGCCGTGCAGCACCAACAGCAACCCGCTGGCGAGGCACACCAGCAGCAAGGCTTCGATGATGCGCCCCGTGGTGCGCAGGAAAGGCTTGCGGCTCTTGCGCAGCAGGTTGCGATGGGAGAGCCAGAAGGCGCCAAACAGCAAGGGGAACAGGGTGAGCGAGAGGGTGACGTGCAAGAACAGGTTCCAGCGTGCCAGGGACCAGACCGGGGTCAGGGGTTCCCACAGCAGCAGGCCGGAGAAGAACATCAGGTAGAGGGCGCCCTCGGCCGCCTGATGGTGGTAGGCCAGCCATTGCCAGCATTGTCGCGGTGAGAGGGAAAGACTCGTCATGGGTGCTCCAGCACCCGGGCGCTTCAACCCGGGGCGGGCAAGTTTACAATGGGGGAAGGGTAATGAAAAGAGTTATCAATTCGACCCTTGATGAATAGATCCTGAATGAAATGGGGCCCTATTTGTGCTCCGCCAGCCGCTCGGTCACCGCATAGATAAGTGCCGCGGTGGAGAAGGCGAGGAATACGATGACCGACCACTTCATCTCGATCTCGTTGCCGGTGCCGTCGTCGAGGAAGGCTTTGAGCACCTCGATGCCGGCGATGGTCACCAGGGAGTTGATGACGATGAGCTTGAGGGACGCGAAGTTGATCTTGCTGAGCCAGTTGTCGCCGAGGGCCGCTCGCTGCTCCGGGGTCTTGATGAACTGCACGTAGCCGCAGATGGCCACCAGGATCAGCATCTGGGCCACCAGCACGAAGTCCACCAGGGTGAGTACCCCCGTGATGAGATCCAGATAGTGGATGTCGATGATGTCGCGGCACAGCACATAGAGCTGCATGGCGAACTTCACCATCAGGAGGGCGACACAGATAAGGATGCAGACATAGAAGGGGAACATCATCAACCGGCTGCCGTTGAGCATGACGTTGAAGCGGCGCATGGGAAACTCCATCGAAAAGGAAGGCAGCCAGAATATCCGGAAAGAAAGGAGCGGGAAAGCGCCTTGGCGCCTCCCGCCCGGCCTAGAGGGGGAAGGTGGGAAGGCCCTGGAACAACTGCTGCAACCCCTCGCCCCAGGCCTTTCGCAGCGCCACGAAATGGGGGTTCTGTTCGGTGATGCGGTGCTGGTGCGTCGCCGAGAAGCTGCCCTCGTGATAGACCAGGGCATCCAGAGGCAAGCCCACCGACAGATTGCTGCGCAGGGTCGAGTCGATGGAGATGAGGGCGCACTGCAGGGCGGTCTGAAGCGGCGTCTCATGGTGAATGATGCGATCGATGATGGGTTTGCCGTACTTGCTCTCACCAATCTGGAAGTAGGGGGTGTCGGCGCTCGCCTCGATGAAGTTGCCCTCCGGATAGATGTGGAACAGGCGGTGGCGCTCCCCCCGGATCTGCCCCCCCAGCAGGATGTTGCAGCCGAAGTTGATATGGCCCTGCTGCTGACCCCCATCCCGGTTGATGACGGTGCGTATGGTCTGGCCGATGAGGGCGGCAGCCTCGTAGAGGCTGGGGAGGGCAAGCAGTTCCTGCCCCTCCGTCAGCAGGCTGATGACGCTCTGGGTGGTGGCCAGATTGCCGGCGCTTTGCAGCACTATCACCCTGTCCTCCCGGGTGAAGAGGTGCAATTTGCGGAAGGTGGCGATGTGATCCACCCCCGCATTGGTGCGCGAATCGGACGCAAACACCATGCCGTCTTGCAGGCACATGGCGACGCAATAGGTCATGACCGCACTCCCGCCAGGACTCTCCCGGTCTTCATTGCTGCTGTCCATCCAGGCGGGTCACCTGCGCCTGGCTCTGCAACTGTTCGCACCCGCCGCCATAGCGCACGCCGCGCACCGGACAGGCATCCAGATAATCCATGCCGACCGCGAGCTTGAGGTGCTCGCTGGTGGAACTGGTGAGGTTGGTGACGTCGAACGTGTGCCAGCGCTCCTCGATCCACACCTCGGCCCAGGCGTGCATCGCCACGTGGCTGTTGTCCTGGCTGTAGAGGTAACCGCTCACGTACCGGGCCGGCAGGCCGGCGTGGCGGCAGCAGGTCAGGAAGACATGGGTGTGGTCCTGACAGACGCCGCTGCCCGAAGCAAGTGCCTCGTCGGCGCTGAAGGTGGCATCCGTGCTGCCGGGCTGATATGGCATCAGCACCAGGATGCGTGCCATCAGGCTCTGCAAGTCGGCCAGGGTCGGCTCCTCTGGCAGGCAGGCCTTCGCGAGATCCTGCAGGGCCGGGGTCGGGCGGGTGAGGGGGGTGGGCCTCAGGTAGCTCAGGGGAGAGATAAGGGAGGACTCCTCATCTTCCGGGGCGTCGTCGCAGATCTCCACCTCCCCGTGGGCGCGGATCAGGATCCCCTCGTGGGGGGACTCCAGGCTCAGCACGTGCAGTATATTGCCGTAACCGTCCGTGGTGCAGGTGGCCTCCCCCGGCAGCTCCAACTCCCAGGAGAGGATCTGCTGGCGGGCCGTGCTGTGGGGGGTCAGGCGCAGGTACTGGGTACTGCGGCGCACCACGTCGGCATAGTGGTAGCGGGTCTGGTGATCGATGATGAGTCTCATAATACCTCCAGGTAGGCGGCGTGGATGCTCTGGCCGATGGCGCCGATGTCGCTGAGGAAATCACTCAGGTACTCCTGCATGCCGAGGGCAAAGACATCGTCGATGGCGCCATAGGTCAGATGGGCGTTGAGTATGGTGGTCAGGCGCCGGGGCGTCTGACCGGCGTTGCCCTCGATCTGGGCCAGGATCAGCTCCATCTCGTCGAGGCAGGCCCGCAGGGAGCGCGGCACTTCATTGCGCAGGATCAGCAGCTCGGCGATGGAGGCATGGGAGAGTGTCTTGTAGAGGGTCTGGTGGGCCTCGTAAGCGCCCACTGACCGCAACAGGGCATTCCAGCGGTAGAACTCGCGCACGCTGTCCTCGTCCTCCCGGATCACCTGATACTTCACGGTCAGGATGCGCGCCGTGTTGTCGGCCCGCTCGATGAAGGTACCAAGGCGCAGGAACCAGAGCACGTCACCGCGCATGATGGTGCCATAGGTGGCGCCGCGAAACTGGTGGGAGCGTTCCTTGATCCAGTCGAAGAACTCCTGGGCCTGGCCGCTGGACAGCCCCGCCTGGCGGCGTCGGCGGATCTCTATCCAGGCGGCGTTGATGCTCTCCCACACCTCACCGGGGATCTTGCCCCGCACCGCGTGGGCGTTATCCCTGGCCATGCGCAGACAGCTGAAGATGCTGCTCGGGTTCTCCTCGTCGAAGCAGAAAAATTGCAGCAGGTTCTCCATGTTCACCTGGCCGTAGCGGGCCAGGAAGGGCTCGTGAGTGCCGCTGATGGTGAGGGGCGCCACCAGCTCGCTGTGATCGGCGTCGATGGAGGGCATCAGCGACATGGTCTGGGTGACGTCCAGCATGCGCGCCGTGTTCTCCGCCCGCTCTAGGTGGCGGGACATCCAGTAAAGTTCGCTTGCGGTGCGGCTCAGCATGGGCTGCCCTCCATGACCCAGGTGTCCTTGGTGCCACCACCCTGGGAGGAGTTGACCACCAGGGAGCCTTCGGTGAGGGCGACCCGGGTCAGGCCGCCCGGTACTAGGCGCAGCTCCTGCCCCGTGAGAACGAAGGGGCGCAGGTCGATGTGGCGAGGGGCTATGCCGGCGTCGACGAAGGTCGGGCAGGTGGAGAGGGAGAGGGTCGGCTGGGCGATGTAGTTGTCCGGCCGCGCCTTGAGCAGCTCGCGAAAACGGGCCAGCTCCTCGCGACTGGCGCAGGGGCCTATAAGCATGCCGTAGCCGCCGGCGCCATGGACCTCCTTGACCACCAGCTCCTCCAGATTGGCCAGCACGTGGGAGAGGGCAGCCGGCTCGCGGCACTGCCAGGTGGGCACGTTGTTGAGAATGGGATCTTCCCCCAGATAGAAGCGGATCATCTCCGGCACATAGGGGTAGATGGACTTGTCATCCGCCACCCCGGTGCCGATGGCATTGGCCAGCACCACGCCGCCGGCGCGGTAGACCGAGAGCAGCCCGGGCACGCCGATGAGGGAGTCCGGGTTGAAGGCGAGGGGATCGAGGAAGTCGTCGTCGATGCGGCGATAGATGACATCCACCCTTTTCAGCCCCGTGGTGGTGCGCATCAGCACCTGACCATCCTTGACCACCAGATCCGCGCTCTCCACCAGCTCCACCCCCATCTGCTGGGCGAGGAAGCTGTGCTCGAAGTAGGCGCTGTTGAAGCGCCCCGGGGTCATCACCACCACGCAGGGGTTGTCCACCGGGCTGCTCTCGCGCAGGGTCTGCAGCAACAGGGCCGGGTAGCGCTCCACCGGGGCGATGGGCTGGTTGTGAAACAGCTCCGGGAAGAGGCGCATCATCATCTTGCGGTTCTCCAGCATGTAGGAGACCCCGGAGGGGGTGCGCAGGTTGTCCTCCAGCACATAGTACTCACCGTCGTGGTTGCGGATGATGTCGACCCCGGTGATGTGGACATAGGTGTCCCGGTGCAGGTCGACCCCCTGCATGCAGGGCTGGTACTGGGCATTGGTGAGGATCTGGGCGGCCGGGATCACCCCCGCCTTCAGGATGCGCTGATCGTGATAGATGTCGTGCAGAAAGGCATTGAGGGCGGTGACGCGCTGGCGGATCCCCTTGTCCAGATGTTGCCACTCCCGGGCGGGAATGATGCGGGGAATGCTGTCGAACGGGATGAGGCGCTCGGCGCCGTCCCCATCCCCGTAGACGTTGAAGGTGATGCCGACCCGGCGAAACAGCAGATCGGCCTCCTCACGCTTGCGCTCTATGCTCTTCTCGTCGGTCTGGTGCAGCCACGACAGGTAGGCGTGGTAATGATCGCGAAACTGGTTGTTGGCGAGCAGCATCTCGTCGTAACAACCGGGTCCGGGGGGCTTGATGGGCAGCATAGGCAACTCCTTGTGACGTCCCTGATCTCAGGAGTTGCAAGGGGTGTGCCAGCCAATCGAGTCGCTGCCGAGGCCTGTATCATTAATTTTTTATAGAAAAATCATATGGATGACTCTTCTGTCATCAGTGGATGGCCGAGGGTGCACCAGAGTGGTACCCCATGGAGGGTATGCCTGCGCCATCTTGTGGCGGCAGGACCCGACGGCAAGGGACGAGCGCATCGGGAGGCGACCGCTCTTGCCCCGAGGTGGGGCAGGGGAAATGAAAAAGCCCAGCCATAAGGCTGGGCTTTGGAAGATGGCTCCCTCGACAGGACTTGAACCTGTGACATACGGATTAACAGTCCGCCGTTCTACCGACTGAACTACGAGGGAATTGGCTCCTCCTACTGGACTTGAACCAGTGACATACGGATTAACAGTCCGCCGTTCTACCGACTGAACTAAGGAGGAATTGCCTGTCTCGTCGAGACGGGGCGGATATTAATGGCCTGAGGGACGGGTGTCAACCCGATGGCTTGCGTAAAAAATGGCTTTTTGGCCTGTTTGTCCAAAACTTGGTCGCTGTGGACTATTTTCAGCACAATCAGCAGCTTGAGATGCCCTTGCGGGAACATGCACGCCTGTGCGTCCTCTCCTTCATCCAGAGGTGCAGGTCAGGGTTTTTCTTGGGAGAAACAGCACGGAGGGCGGCCGCAGTTGGCGGGAAACGGCGCGCAAATACAGGGGATAGGCGACAATATTGCGCGCTCATGTCCATTTCTTGATCCCGCCCATCGAATTATCGGGCCGGCTCGGGTATGGTTGCTCAGGATACCATCGCCGCGTCGACAGCTCTGCCGGCCCTTGATGATGATCGGGTGCCGGTTCACCCCGGCCTTTGTCTCCTTCTTCTGGTATTACCCTAGACATGCACAATCAAGCTTCCTTACAAGGCGTGAAGCTGGCTATCGCATTGCGCCAATCCTGCATCGACGAACCCTATGGCGTGGCGCGCTTCGGCCGCGACCTCATCGCCGGCATCACGGTCGGCATCATCGCCATCCCGCTGGCCATGGCGCTGGCCATCGCCAGCGGCGTGCCGCCCCAGCACGGCCTCTACACCGCCATCATCGCCGGCATCGTGATCGCCGTGACCGGGGGCTCCCGTTTCTCCATCTCGGGCCCTACCGCCGCCTTCGTGGTGATCCTCTATCCGGTGGCCCAGCAATTCGGGGTGGGGGGACTCTTGATGGCCACCCTGATCTCGGGCTGCTTCCTGGTGGCCATGGGGATGGCGCGGCTCGGGCGCCTCATCGAGTACATTCCGCCTTCGGTCACCCTGGGCTTCACCGGCGGTATCGCCATTGTGATCGCCACCCTGCAGATCAAGGACTTCTTCGGCCTGCAGGTGCCCGAGATGCCTGAGACCTACCTGGGCAAGGTGCAGGCGCTGGCCCATGCCCTGCCCAGCTGGCAGTGGGGTGACACGCTCGTCGGGGTGGCCACCCTGGTGGTGCTGCTGCTCTGGCCCAGATTGCGGCTGCCGGTGCCGGGCCACCTGCCCGCCGTGCTGGTGGGGGTGGGCCTGGGTTTTGGCCTGCATCAGTTCGGGGTGGACGTGGCCACCATAGGCAGCAAGTTCAGCTACACCCTGGCCGATGGCACCCAGGGGATGGGGATCCCCCCCATAGCGCCGACCCTGGTGATGCCCTGGGCCCTGCCGGGACCGGACGGGGCGCCGGTGGAGTGGAACCTGGCCGCCATCGAGCGGCTGCTGCCCGCCGCCTTCTCCATGGCCATGCTGGGTGCCATCGAATCCTTGCTCTGCGCCGTGGTGCTGGATGGCATGACGGGTCGCAAGCACAGCTCCAACGGCGAGCTGGTGGGGCAGGGGCTTGGCAACATTCTGGCCCCCTTCTTCGGCGGCATCACGGCGACGGCCGCCATCGCCCGTTCCGCCGCCAACGTGCGGGCCGGGGCCACCTCGCCCATCTCCGGCATCGTCCATGCCCTGGTGGTACTGGCCGCCATCCTGGTGCTGGCCCCCTGGCTCTCCTGGCTGCCGCTCTCCGCCATGGCGGCCCTGCTGCTGCTGGTGGCCTGGAACATGAGCGAGGCCCACAAGGTGGTGGATCTGGTGCGCCGTGCCCCCAGGTCCGACGTGCTGGTGCTGCTGGTCTGCCTGTCTCTCACGGTTATCTTCGACATGGTCATCGCCATCACCTTCGGGGTGATCCTGGCTTCGCTGCTGTTCATGCGGGAAATTGCGAAGATGACCCGGCTGCACAACCTGGCGGAGCACAAGCGCTATGCGAGCGAGGTGCCGGCCCAGACCCTGATCTACAAGATCAACGGGCCCCTGTTCTTTGCGGCGGCGGAGCGGGTCTTCGACGAGTTGCTGGCCCAGGTACGGGATCACAAGGTGCTGATCCTGCAGATGGAGGCGGTCTCCATCCTGGATGCGGGGGGACTCTCCGCCTTCCAGCAGTTTGCCAGACGGATGGCCAAGTCGGGTGTCCGGCTCAAGGTGGCCGAGTTGCAGTTCCAGCCCCTCAAGACCCTGGCCCGGGGCAAGGTGCGCCCGGTGGCGGGGGAGTTGGAGTTCTACGGTTCGCTGGAAGAGGCCATTCGAGGAGAACATTTGCACGAAGCGGTTGAAAATTGATGGAAAGGGATAGGAAACGGCAACTTTTTGGTCACTTGGTTCGCTAATTGAGCAATCAGTGGCAAAAGATAAAAAATTGGATTGACCGGCCCGCTCCTATCCCTTACATTACGCCCCGTTCCAGCGCAGCAGCGCAACGAACCCGTGTTGGCTGAACACGTTAAATCACAGACAGAACTTTGGTGGGGTGCCCGAGGGCTGCCCACGATGAAGTTGGCAAGAAGCACGCATCGCGTGTTACGAAAGCCACTTCAAAGAAGTGAAAATTTGGTGAGGTGTCCGAGTGGCTGAAGGAGCACGCCTGGAAAGTGTGTATACGGCAACGTATCGAGGGTTCGAATCCCTCCCTCACCGCCAAATATAACCAGTTGAATTTCAACGGGTTTTTTCATTTCTAGACTTACGTGATTTTTTTCCTGGATCAACTGGGTGGAACAATCATGTATCTGAGTAAAAATGCCTCCGGCACCTACTACACTCGTCTCCCGCTGCCTAAGTCATTACGTGACCGTGGCTTGCCCTTCGCTATCCGTACTTCCCTTTGCACCAAAGATCGTCAGCTCGCCGTAGACCGCAACCTGGCAGTGGCAGCTCGTACTCGCGCACTTATCGCGGCTACTCCTGCCGATACTGCCCCCCGCAGTTTCTATCGCTGGATCCGCGCCGATCTAGACGCGTTCAAAGCAGCGGGGTTCATCCCTCCTCAAACACCTTCCACACCTCGTGAACCTTCTGTTGATGCCCCAGCTTGCCCCAGCAGTGGGATCATGCTCACCCACGCATTGGCGAGATTCATCGAGACTAAAACCAGTGAGGGGATCCAGCATAGGTCGGTGGGCCAGCTCCAACTTCGGATCAACGCCTTCGTCACCTGGGCCAAAGGGGTTAAAGTCGATGAGGTGACGCCCGCGCTGGCACAGGAGTACCGCAACAGCTTGCTGCGCAAGACCAACCTCAGTTTCAAAACCAAAGGAGATTACCTCGCCGCCCTGAAACAGTTCTTCCGTTGGTGCGTGGCGCTGGACTATTGCAGCCGTAACCCTTTTGATGGGTTGACGGCAGGCAAGAAGCCGCACAAACGGGCGGATGAGGAGCGAGTGCGCTGGCATCGCCCTCAACTGGCTCAGCTGTTTGCCAGCCTGCGCAGCAAACAATCCCAGAAAGGCAAAAAATTGAGAGTTCAAGACTGGTGGGTGCCCCTGCTGTGCCTGTATGCCGGGCTGCGACCCTCCGAGGCTTGCCAGCTCAAAACTCAGAACATCAAACAGGTTGAGGGGATTTGGTGTCTGATGGTCGATGCGGGAGAGGTGGATCAACAGCTCAAGAGTGCCAATGCGTACCGTACCGTGCCGCTACATAGTGCGTTGATCGGACATCAATTCCTGGACTATGTGGAGAGTCGTCGCGGTCAGGGGCAGGTATTTTTGTTCGACGACAAACCATCAGGCAAAGACGACGACTGGGCGCATAACATCACCTGTCGCTTCCAACGCCACTTCAATGATGCTGGCATCGTAGGTCAGGGCCGTCCCACGCTTTACGGGCTGCGGCATAGCTACATCGATGAGTTACAGCAGGCGGACGTTGCTGAGCATATTGTGGCTGAGTTGGCGGGACATAGTAAAACAGGGATTAGATTGGCCCCTTGAAGATCCAGACACTTCGCCCCTCTTAACTTAAGAGGTAGTCTTGGAGCTATGTTCAGTACTAGTCACAACGAGAAGATGGTCGAAGTGTTAACAGGGGCCGAGCGCCGTCGACGCCGGACTCCACAAGAAAAGATCGCCATCGTGCAGCAGACCTTTGAGCCCGGGATGACCGTCTCTCATGTTGCTCGCTTGCACGACGTCAACGCAAACCAGCTTTTCAAATGGCGTAAGCAATTCCAAGAAGGGTCTCTCACGGCGATCACCGCCGGTGAGGATGTTGTTCCTGCTTCCGAGTTGGCTGCTGCCATCAAGCAGATCCGAGAGCTTCAGCGTCTGCTCGGGAAGAAGACCATGGAGAACGAGATCCTCAAAGAAGCCGTGGAGTATGGTCGAGCAAAAAAATGGATTGCGCATGCGCCCTTGTTGCCGGGGGACGACGATTAAGTGCTGTGAGCCAGGCTCTTAATGTATCGCGTGCGCAGCTATCCGTTCGTGTTCATCGAAAACCGGGTTGGCAAGATGGTCGTCATCATCGCCAGCGTGATGATGCAGCCTTACTTGGCCGTATCATGGAGGCGATGGCAGAGCTTCCCTCCTATGGCTATCGCCGGGTCTGGGCGCTGTTACGGCGTCAGTCTGAGGCAACAGAACAACCTGTGGTAAACGCTAAGCGGGTATATCGCGTCATGCGCGAGCATGGCTTGCTGCTGGAAAGAAAACCAGCTGCACCATTGGCCCAGCAGGCACATAAGGGGCGTGTTGCCGTCAAGGAGAGCAATCGACGGTGGTGCTCAGATGGCTTCGAGTTTCGCTGCGATAACGGTGAAAAACTACGTGTCACGTTCGCCATGGATTGCTGCGATAGGGAAGCGTTGGACTGGGCGGCCAGTACTGGGGGTTACGATAGTGACACTGTGCAAGATGTCATGCTGAGGTCTGTCGAACGTCGCTTTGGGGATTCGTTGCCGGCATCACCGGTGGAGTGGCTGACTGATAATGGCTCGGCGTATCGAGCCCATGAGACCCGCGCGTTTGCACGAGAAATCGGGTTGGAGCCCAGAACGACAGCAGTGAGAAGCCCACAGAGTAACGGTATAGCGGAAAGCTTCGTGAAGACGATGAAGCGAGACTATATCGAGATGATGCCAAAACCGGATAGCCGAACAGCGGTAGGCAATTTGGCTATCGCGTTTGAGCATTATAACGAGCACCACCCGCACAGCGCCTTGGGATACCGTTCACCACGGGAATTTCTGCGCAGTCGGGTATCACAACCCTAAGCGGGAAAAAGTGTCTGGACCTATGGGGTCAAATCCA